>JAJZLW010000071.1:0-21062 GCA_021850505.1 Thermoplasmata archaeon | reverse complement strand
AATGATATCCTGGATAAACTGTCTGATTCAATTATCAATAAGGTCCTGGCACCGCAGACACTGGCAATCAAGAAGATGATCAAATCTGACGATGACGAGAAATTCCACAGGGTTCTTGAGGATTTTTATGCCCTGGTGAAGAATTCTATGTCTGCACAGAACACTAATGCCGCTTCATCTCACCAAGAGGACCAAGATCAACAAGGCCAAATTCTTCTGTGAGACCAAAAACCCTGAACTTGGAAGATTCTGTGTGTTTTAGCGACGGTGTAAAGTGCTCCTCATTGAGGAGAGAAGTTAGCACATCACTGCCCGATGAAAAGAAGCTGAGAGCAGGCGTTATGAGCACATGGGATTCCGGGTTGTATATAAATGAATGAATCTTGAAAACACCTCCTATTTCATCCCTCAATGATATAGAGGGGTGCTCATGTCCTAGAATAGTGAGCTTTTTCAAACCGAGGTCTTTGTCGCCATGATATATGAAATATCTTTCGTTCTCAAATTTCTCATGCAATTCAAGATTCGATCTCGCAAGTATTGTAAGCAGATAGTTGTCATGGTTCCCCCTGATGAAGTATAAATTGACATTATCCTTGTATCGATCGATGAAATGAATGATGTCGTCCCACTCCTGTGGAAGGTTTCTGGAAAACTCGTGCTTGAAATCCCCATTTATAATTACCATTTCTGGATTGTATCTTTCAATAATGCCATCAATCATCTTTTCAACGTGTTCCCGCTGGAGCTTCGGAAGAAAGAGTCCCCTGAGGTTCATCTCCTCCTCGAAGCCCAGATGCAGATCGGAAACAACGACTGCACTGATATCTCTGAGATATATACAGTAAAGATCCGATATGAAAACGTCCTTCTCTATCTGGATCTCCATCATGTTACTGGTCGACCTTATTTCAGTTCCCTTGAAAATTTCTCGATCCTTGATATACCTTCATCGAGGATTTCGTCAGAGGTTGCGAACGATAGTCTGTAATGGTATTCGCCCTCGGTCCCGAATGCAGTTCCAGGCGTAACAATGACGTTCTGCTTTTGCAGAAGCTGGGACGAGAAATCTGCTGCATTCATACTGTAATTGTATTTCGGAAAAGCGTAGAATGCTCCACTGGGCTTTATTATACTGTACCCAGGTATTTCTGATAATCGCTTGAACACATAATCCCTCCTTTTCCTGAATGTTTCCCTGAAACTTGCAGGATCGGCATCATCCTTGAGTGCCTCCAGTGCAGCATACTGTGAAATCGATGAGACACAGGTTATTGTCTGCCCCTGAACCTTTGTAGCAGCTTTGATGACCTCCTCTGATCCCACAAGATATCCTATCCTCCATCCAGTCATTGCGTAGCTCTTCGAAAAACCGCTCACAGTCAGCACATGATCACGCATATCTTCTATGGAGCCTGGAGAAAACATCTTTCCTTCATATATCAGGTCCTCGTATATTTCATCTGAAACGATAGTTAACTTGTTTTTGATTGCGAAATCCGCAAGTTCCCTGATTTCCTTCTCGGTATAGACGCGGCCTGTGGGGTTGGACGGATTGTTGAAAAGTATTATCTTTGTGCGCGGGGAAATAAGTTTCTGCATTTGCTGGAAATTGAATGAATAATCCTTTTCAAGCGGAGAGTAAAGTGGCTTCCCACCAGCAAGCTTGATCATATCACTGTATGATGAATAATATGGATCAGGAAGGATAACGCCATCACCATCCTCCAGCAGCACATACATAGCAAGGTATATCGCATATTTTGAAGGGCTTACAAGAACGTTCTCCGGACCTGCCATAATGGAGTTTTTTCTATGCATCTTCTGTGCGATTGCCTGCCTGAGCTCCATAATACCGTTTGCCGGGGTGTAGTGGGTCTTACCTTTTTTAGCCCATTCGAAAGCCTTTTCAATAATTCTTTCAGGTGTTGTGAAATCAGGTTCGCCTATACCGAAATTATATATCTTCATGCCCTTAGCTTTTAAGTCTTCTGCTGTCTTGGTCAATTTGAGTGTGGGTGATTCCTGAATCCTGTTCAATCGAGAGGTTATCATCTGTGACCATAATCCCAGTTTGTTTAAAATATGTTGCAGTCATAAGCTGACGAAAGTGTATTAGCAATGCTTACTGACAGGGAACTCGCGGGATACATCAAAAACCTGATGCCTCCCCAAAAGGGATCGGTAAACAGGGATAAGCCTGTTTCAATCTGGAAAGAACTCGACAGGATAGGCGGTTCAGTCGAGGATACAATCGTTGTTATATTCAGGACAAGGGGCTGCTCCTGGTACAACTTCTCGTCATGTTCCATGTGCGGTTATTTCAACGACATAGACTCATCTGTTACAAAAGAAAATCTCTTCAGGCAGGTAGATGCTTTGTCGAATTCGCTTAACGGCATAAAGGTTGTAAAGGTATTCACCTCTGGAAGCTTCCTTGATCCGCTGGAGATTCCGCTGGATGTAAGGTCATATTTTCTTGATTCCATGAACGGCAGGATCGACCATCTCCTCGTCGAGAGCAGGACTGAATACCTCAATGAAAAAAACATGGGTGCCCTTGGTAATTTTGGATACAGGATAAGGGTGGCAATAGGTCTTGAGAGCTCCAACGATTCTGTTATAACAAATTCCATCAATAAAGGATCCAGTTACTCGAAGTATGTTACAGCAGCCACAACTGCCAGAAAACTGGGTTTCGGTGTAAGAACATATCTGCTGTTCAAGCCACCTTTCTATTCCGAAAAATTTGCAATTGAAGATATGCTCTCCTCAATACGGGATACAGACGGATATAGCGATGACGTAAGCGTGAACCCGATGAATATACAGAAGAATACTCTCGTTGAGCACCTTTGGAAGAAGAACCTTTACAGGCCTCCAAGGTTATGGTCGCTTGCCAGGATCCTGCTTGATTCGAGAAAACCAGGCAGGACTGTAATCTCCTACCCGACTGGAGGAAACCATGAAAGAGGGGTGCACAACAACGACTACGACAGGAAGCTGCTTGATCTGATTGTTTCCTCTTCACTGAACCAGGATTTTTCAGAACTTGAGGAATACTATAATAGCGCAGATCTCACCTCATACTATGAGGATGTTGAACTTGAGGACCGCCTTCCATCTGGCATTGATGTTGATCTGCTTTCAAAAAGGTCCTTAAGTTATTCACAGGTAATTTGAAACCAGCAATATGATTTAATAAAGTTGCATTAACCACAGGTGAAGATATCAAAAATCGGGGAGAATGCATTCCTTAAACAATTATTCAGGGAGGGGCATGTCCACGGCGGCAACGATGATTGCGTTGTTTTGAAAATAGGCGAAAATAACGTTTTAATCTCAACAGATTCCGTATCGTATTCCACAAACCTGCCCGCTGAATCCACACCATCCCAGATAGGCAAATTCCTTGCGTCAGTAAATCTAAGCGACATAGCTGCAATGGCGGGAAAACCGATTGGGCTGCTCGGTTCTTTCATAGTGCCTCCAAGCACAGACGACAAGTTCCTGTATGAAATAGTGGAGGGCATCGATCTTAAGATGAAAGAGTTTGGATCCGAATATCTTGGTGGTGATACCAAAGAGGGCGCGGAACTTGTGCTTGCCGGCACAGTGATAGGAGAGCAGAAAAATAACATTATAAGAAGGCGGAGCGACCTGAAGAAGGGACAGATTCTCTGTGTAACGGGCAAGCAGGGAAGAGCGGCTTCAGGATACATATTCTATCGCTCCGGATATAGAAGAAGGCAGGGAATAGATCTTCTATTAAACTTCAAGCCTCGAGTGAAAGAGGCTCAGATCATCAGCGAATACGGCGGAAGATTCATGACCGATCTTTCCGACGGCATAGCATCCGCAATTGCGAAGGCGAAAGAGGATTTCAATATAGGTTTCAGGATAGTCCAGAATGAGATTGCACTTGATCGGAATGCATCCCGTGCCATTTTGTTGTCAGGCGCATCAGATCTGGATCTCTCGTTATATTTCGGCGGAGACTATGAATTAATGTTCACAATTGAAAACGATAATTACAGGGACTTCAAGGATGCAATGGAAAAAAACAGGATCGATGTTTCATTTATCGGGGATGCATGGGAGGGGGAAAACATCATATTTGATGGTGAGAAATGGACTGCCATAAACAGGTCTGGGTATGAGCATTTCAGGGAGCCACCAAAGCTTGGTAAGATCGTTTAGCCAGTCTTCCGGTTATTCTGCCCTGATCTGTCTTCAGATGATCTCTGCTCCTTTATGACTTCCTTTATCCTCTTTGTTTCATCCCTTATTGCCTCAAGAATATTTTTGTAAAATTTTCCTGACACAAAATATATAACTATTACGGGTTATTAAATATTTCTATTTTAATAATAAATTCTTATTAAAGCAGACATATGTCAGACAATTCGAATAAAATTTAATGCCGTTTAGTTGAGAAGACAATCCCCATAGAATCAATTTATTTTGAATCGACTATTAAGTTATGAATACCACTATGTAAGCCATGACAGATATTATGGCAATCTGGAAAATCAGCTGGACCAGAGCGCCCCGTGACCCAAACATCAGCAGTCTTGAGTTTTTTTCCTGATCGATCGATCCTGACAGTATGTCCTTAAGTATAATCGCTGATGAAAGTACTATTGTAAGAAAACCAACCAATACAAGTATCGTCCCAAGGATGATTGCAGCTATGAAGGCATCGCTGTGAATCGAAAATATCCCTTCCTTCACTGCAAGTATATATCCTGCAAGTGGAGTCAGGATTGATGCAGCCGGAATAAAGAAGAGTGACATCGGAATGAGCCTTATCGATATGTTACTTCTTCCCTCAGGTCCCATTGTTGAGATGACGAAATAGAAAATAAGGCCATAGAAAACATCCACACCAGTCCAGATTGCGCCCAGGAGCACATGGATGTAATCCAGCATCAACATGCTGCCGGTCAGCCATGACCCAAGGAAAGCAGCAACCGGAATTATGACTGCAATGATTCCGGCCCTGTAAATGGGTTTTATATCTATATTCATAAAGCATACCCCGTCGCAAAATGGGCCATCACTACAATTATTGCAATCTGGAACACCAGCTGGCTAAGGGAAAGTTTTAGATTCAGCATGGTCAGCCTGACTATCTTTTCAACATTCTTACCACCATGAATTATTTCCATGAATATCCTGAGTTCATTTGGAAGAAACAGAGCAAATCCCTGTATGATAAGGATCAGAACAATGATTCCTGCAGCTATAAAATAGGGCGAATAGATAGAGATATGCATGGAACCTGCCGTATATAGACCTGCAGTAACTGTTACAGATGCAATTGAAGGCATGAAGAACAGCATTGTGGGAATAAGCCGTTTTGAAACTTCCAGCCTTTCCGGGTTTGACAGACCCCTCATTACAAATGAAAAGAACAGCCCCATAACAAGGTCCATGCCGGTCCAGGCAGATCCTGCAATGACATGGAAATATTCCAGAAAATAGAAGCTTCTGGAGAAAATAATTATGACAAGTATGAACACTGGGATTAGAAGCATAGCCAATCCCCTTTTCATGGAAGTCTTGAAATTAAAAGAAAAAGGGATGACAGGTTTTGCAATTGATGCATCATCACTCATGGAATATAAGGGGAAATTAACAATGTTTATAAACTTGACCTCACGATAATTCGACAAAACAGGTCATATGTCTGGAATTTTTCCCTTAACGACTAAAATAATTATATTGAAGGATTAAATGACTCGTTCCCCGGATGGCACAGTGAAATGTTCAAGCAAATAGATTCAAGTCGTTCCCTTAAAGATATATCTGATGAAATACGTGAATACTGGAAAATTTCCGGAACCCAGGAAATATCGATCAAAGGGCGAAAAACTGGAAAAAGATTCAGGTTCCTGGAAGGCCCACCAACTGCAAATGGCCGACCCCATCTTGGCCACGCTATGACCCGCACAGTAAAGGATGTTGTTCTAAGATACAAATACATGACAGGCCATAGAATAGAGGGCAGGTTTGGCGGGTGGGATTGCCACGGCCTACCTGTTGAGGTGGAGGCAGAAAAACATTTCTCCATCAATTCGAAGAAAGAGATAGAGAAATTCGGCGTTGAGAATTTCAATAAATATTGCAGGGAGAGCGTTTTTCGTTACATAGACGAATGGAAGGAGGTAGATGACCTCCTTGGTTTCTGGATCGACCATAACAGGGACTACATCACACTAACAAAGGAATATATGGAATCTGTCTGGTGGGCGCTGAAGGAGCTGTACACAAAGAACCTTCTATTCAAGGACTATAAGATAGTGCCGTACTGCCCGAGATGCGGCACTCCACTGAGCTCGCATGAGGTAGCTCTCGGGTATGATGATGTTACAGATACATCAGTTTATGTAAAATTCAGCCTGCTTGATTCTGAAAACACCTACATACTGGCCTGGACAACCACACCCTGGACTTTGCCGTCAAACCAGTTTTTGGCCGTCAATCCCGAATTCGAATATGCGATCGTTGAATATGAAGGCGAGAAATATTATGTCGCAAATGAACTGGTTTCAAAGATATTCGGCGACAGGGCAAAGATCACTAAAAAAATCAGTGGAAAGGAAATGAAGGGCATGAGGTACAGGCAGCTGATGCCTTTCCTGAGCTTGGGCAAGTCGGATCTGCAGGTTGTGACCGACAGCTTTGTGACTCTTGAGGATGGAACCGGGGTGGTCCACATTTCACCGGCATTCGGCGCGGACGACTACGAGATAGGAAAGAGGATGAAAACGAAGGTTGTTAACCCCGTTAACACCGAGGGAAAATATGAGGATCAGAAACTTCCATGGTTCGGAATGGGCGTGATGGATGCAAACCCTCACATAATCGACTACCTTAAAAAAGAGGGGGTACTTTTCAGAACTCAGAAAATCAAGCATACATATCCCTTCTGTTACCGATGTCATTCACCCCTGATCTACTATGCACTTGACTCCTGGTTCATTGGTGTGTCAAGTAAGAGGAAGGAGATACTGGAAACAAATCAGCTCATATCGTGGTATCCTGATTACCTTAAGAACGGCAGATTTGGCAATTTCCTCGAGGAAGCAAAAGACTGGTCTCTCTCCAGAAACCGGTACTGGGGAACTCCACTGCCAATATGGACATGTAAGAAAGGACACCATGAGGCTGTCGGCAACACAGAAGAACTTTTCAATCTTTCCGGCGTAATGCTAAAGGATATGCACAGGCCGTTCGTTGACGGAGTTGTTTTCAAATGCAGATCATGTGGAGAGATTATGCACCGTGAACCATACGTCATAGATACGTGGTTTGACTCGGGAAGTGCGCCTTATGCCGCGTTCAATTATCCTGCGGACGGTGCTAACCTGAAGATACCCGTTGACTTCATAACAGAAGCCATCGACCAGACAAGGGGCTGGTAC
Source organism: Thermoplasmata archaeon (assembly GCA_021850505.1). Next base: position 13,632 of record JAJZLW010000071.1, on the reverse strand, counting down.
TACACCATGCATGTCATATCTACTCTTTTGTTTGGAAAGAACGCATTTTCCAATGTGTTGACAATAGAATTCGTCCTTGATGCGAAGGGTAGAAAAATGAGCAAAAGCGAGGGAAATTCTGTCCTTGCGAAGGAAGCTTTGATCGATCTAAGTCCAGACTCACTGAGGCTGTTTTTCATGTATGGAGTTCCATGGAAAACGAGGAATTATGATGTCCGCCTGATATCAGAGATATCCAGGAAGACTCTTCTTACATTGATAAATGTTTACAGCTTCTTTTCATCAAACGCGAACCTGGACCATTATAATTTCTCAGGAAGGGTGGAGACCTCCGATATACTGGATAAATGGATACTGTCAAGGCTCCATTCCACCATCAGGGCATGCAGTAATTACATGGAAGCATACCAACCTCATGAGGCACTGAAAAGCATAATGGATCTTATAGACCAGATCTCCAATAATTATCTAAGATTCTCCAGAAGAAAATTCTGGTCGGAAACGATGAGTGATGAGAAGGAGGCCGCTTATTCCGTTTTATACCACACAATTGAGATGACAAGCAAGCTGCTAGCTCCGCTCGCCCCGTTTGCATCAGAATATATATTCATGGCACTGACTGGGAGAAAAAGCGTGCATCTAGAGGGTTATCCGTCGTATGATCCTTCTAGGATAGATGAGGAACTTGAATCCGATCTTGCCAAAGCCCTCTCGGTTGTAGAGACAGTAAGGCGGATGCGCCAGAAAGCGAATATAAAAGGAAGGCAGCCTCTCAGTGAACTCCTCATTTCGGGAGGCAATAAAATGAGTGATGAAATATTGAATATAATAAAGCCTGAAATAAACTGCAAGGAGATAGTTTTCATAAACGAGGAGAATGCTCCTGTCAGGCGCAGGATAAGGCTCAATTACCAGAAGGTCGCTCCTGTCCTTAAGGACAAGCTTTCCGTTGTGGAGCGCATGACAAACGAAGCAGATTCAGATCAATTGTATGAAACCATAAGGAAGGATAAGCAGACAAATATTGCAGGTTTTTCACTCGGGCCGGATGATTTTATCATAGATACCTCTCCGGAGGAAGGTTATTCCATGGACAGGGATAACGTAATAGGTGCAACATTGTTCTTAAACGTAAAGATAGATCCATCATTATCAAGAGAGGGCCTCGCAAGAGAAATAATCAGGAGGATCCAGGTAATGAGAAAGGACATGAAACTCGATTATGATGACAGGATCATGGTTGAGATAGGAGCAGACAAAAACACTGAGAATGAGATAGGTGAGATGATGGATTTTATCAAATCTGAAACACTGGCAGAATGTATACAGTTCAGGCAAAATCATGGCAAGGTATGGGAACTTGATGGAACAAGAATAACCGTTAATATTTCCAGGTCTGAAGAGATATGAAAGCAGGATTCAATTGAAACGAATAAATTTGAATATTTCAAAAAAGTCCCAAAAAAGAATCGCAATAATAGTGCTTATACTAGTTGCAATGTTCGCAGGTTCTCTATATTATATCCACACTGCCCCGACACAGCAGGGAATAATAGATGTGGAAATCTCAGGCTCCGGCTATTTTACTGAATATTATGTGACATTTACGGCGCTTACCTCTAATGTATCCGTATATAACCTGGAACTTGAGCTTAATGGAAACAGCGGTCTCATAGTCGTATCAGGTTTCACGCGAGTACAGCCTGATCTGTTCACCAACAATGCAACATTATACCATGTTTCTCTTTATACCGAGACGCCGGGCGATTCTTCGCTTTCGTTCGACAGCCATATCGTGATAATCGGCCCTCCTTTATCCTATATAGCCCTTGTGAAGGTTTCAAGTGGCGGGACGATAGCAAGCTGGTCCATCTCATGATTTTTAAGCATTAAAATTGACAAAACAACCTACATTAATCACCTTGCGATCCTCATCTGTGTTTGATGTCGATAATTTCTTAAGTGATTCCATGCAGCTGATAAAAGATCAGATCGTTGGGAACGCGATAGTTGCATGCTCTGGTGGGCTTGACAGCACAATAGTTGCTATCGTTGCGAACAGGGCTGTGGGGTCCAGATCAACTGCGGTATTTGTGGATACTGGATTTATAAGAATTGGAGAAAAAGAGAAGACTGAGTCGATATTTAAAAAATTTAACCTAAACTACAGAATTATAGATGCATCTGATCAGTTTTTTGCCAATCTGAAAGGTGTGACAGATCCAGAAAAGAAGAGGAAAATAATAGGGAAGACATTCATAGATGTTTTTGAGCGGTTTGCTACAGAAATAGAAGCGAAAACGCTCCTCCAGGGAACAATTGCACCAGACTGGATAGAAAGCGGGGGCGGTGTTCGGGATGTTATCAAATCACATCACAACGTTGGCGGCCTTCCTGAGCGGATGAATCTAAAATTGATCGAGCCTCTGCGGGACCTTTACAAGGATGAGGTGAGGGAAGTCGCCAGGAATCTTGGACTTGAATCAAACAAGCAACCTTTTCCTGGACCAGGCCTTTCAGTAAGGTTAATGGGAGAAGTGACAAGAGATCGCATCGCGGTTCTTAAGGAGGCTACAAAGATTGTCGAGGATGAAGTGGAAGGATATTTCATAAACAACAGGCCATGGCAGTACTTCGCTGTTCTGCTCTCGGAGAAAACAACCGGGGTTCATGGTGACAGCAGAACGTACGGGGATACAATTGCGATAAGAATGTTTGAAACTAACGATGCAATGAGTGGAACTTTTTCAAGGCCAGACTGGCAATTTCTGGAAGAACTATCAGTAAAGATCACAAACAGGATAAAGTCTGTTAACAGGGTTGTTTATGATATCACAAACAAACCGCCTGCAACTATTGAGTGGGAGTAGTTACTTAAAAAGTCCAGGAAATCAGGTTCTCCACTGCCTAAATACTCAATTCTTAAATTATAAATTTGTCTAATTATTATGCAATCATGAATAACTCCGTTGTTTTGACTTCTGACAGAGGGAGTTTTTCAGATTACTCTGGAGCAAATGTCCTCGGTTATATTGCCTGCATGCCGAAAAGACTGGTACCAAGGATGTTTATGGATAAGTTCTTCAATCCACCAATGCGTGCTTATGGAAATGGTGAGGCAGTCCTGGCGCCATATGCACTGAGGAAAGTAGAAGCAATTCTTTCAGCGTCTGGAATATCAGACGTTATAGTTTCGCCTCCTGAACATCTCAAAAAGGTTGTCGGTTCCAGTACAAGGGTGGTTGGGATAACAGCGCATGATCCATATGGTCTGAGCCCCGTGAGCACAAAACTGTCCCTGATGTTTGGCGGAGGTGAGAGCTGGACTGCAACGTACTTCACCGAGCTGTCAGAAACAATAAAGGATCTAAAGAAGAAATATTCTTTCAAGGTTTTTGCTGGTGGACCGGGTATCTGGCAGCTTGATCTCAAAAGACCCGACTGGATAGACGTGATTTTCAGTGGTGAAGCTGAAATAGACCTTCCACCAATGATCCATGATATATTGCATTCAAAACCAACAAAAGAAAAGGTATACGGAAAGGATCCAGCGATAGACCAGATTCCAACAATAATAAAACCTTCCCGTTATGGCGAAGTCCAGGTAACTAGGGGATGTCCACGCGGTTGCCAGTTCTGTTCGATTACCCCTGAAATGTTCAGATCTATCAGGCTGGACGATATCATAAAGGAGGTTTCAGTAAATGTGGAGGCGGGATTACGGTCTATTGATCTTGTCACTGATGATATTCTGCTATATGGCTCCAGCAGGCTCAAAACCAATCATGAAAGGGTGGTGGAGCTTTTCATGAAGGTAAAGGAAGCAGGTGCGAGGGAGATCTATTTCCCGCATATTTCCAGCCCCGCAGTGAAAGAGAGCCCGGAAACAGTGATGGATCTTGCAGGAATTGCGGAATATGACAAATACAGGGGGGAGGTACCCGTTGTAGGCCTTGAAAGTGGAAGCGAGAGGATAATAGACAAATACATGAGGGGAAAGGCCTTCCCATGGACACCGTCAGACTGGGGGCTGATCATCTGCGATTCGGCGGAAATCATGAATGATGCCGGTATTTCGCCGTGTTTCACCATGACTATCGGTTTCTCGGATGAGACCAGTGATGATGTTAATTCGACGATTGCCCTCGCAAACCGGCTGATCGATGGTGGATACAGGGCTTTTATGTTTCCACTTCCAGTTATACCCATTACAAAATCCAGGCTCAGAAAAAATGCATTCCCAAGTGCAGAAGCACTTCCGAGTAATTACTGGGACCTACTGCAGTTGTGCTGGAATCATGATCTGAAAGTGATAAGGCTCATGGTACCGGATTTAACTTACAGGATGGGGCATCCTCTTATCAGAACCCTCACTGGAATAATGATGGACAGGATATTTTCTGGTATTGATAATGTCTTCGAACAGCTCAGGGATACAAAGGGGAAGAAGGCAATTGAATACAGCAATATCCAGCTTGAAAGCCTTTTCGGCACCATGAAATCCATCTACTTCATAGGCAAGAAGGTCTTCGGCAGCCATCATCAGACAATTAATTGAAAACTATTCAGCGCCCTGCAAATAATAAATATATTCGAAGGTAATTGAGGGGGGATTAAATTGGTTAATGATCAGATTCAGACAGAACCCCTGCTAATCCCGGATGATGAATACCAGAAGTCAGGTATACACATCGGCACACAGGTAAAGTCAAGGGATATGCAGGAATACATTTACAAGATAAGGAATGACGGTTTGTACATACTTGATATAAACAAGACAAACCACAAGCTTATCGTTGCAGGCAAGATGCTGTCCCGTTTGGAACCCTCACAGGTCCTGGTTGTAGCACAGCGGCAGTATGCATTCAGGCCTGTCTCAAAATTCTCAGAAATAACGGGTGTAAAGGCCATAGTGGGAAGATTTGTCCCCGGTACGCTGACAAACCCCCAGCTCGATACATATACGGAAGCAAGGGTTATCGTGGTCACAGACCCGCTCGCCGATATTCAGGCAATAAAGGAGGCAATAAGGGTAGGAATACCGATTGTTGCCCTCTGCGACGCAAATAACAAGACAGACTACATTGATCTTGTTATACCGACAAACAACAAGGGCCGCAGATCTCTCGCTGTAATTTACTGGTTGCTTGCAAGGGAGATATTGAAGAACCGTGGAGTCATAAAGGAGTATTCTGAATTCAAGAATCCAGTAGAGGACTTTGAGGCACCTGTCTAATTCTCAACATTTGGCTGCCTCTTAATTTTCAGGTACCTGATTCCATCGCAGTTATAGGCAATCAGCAGGTTTTTGTGGACGGCGGAAGCAACCCTTACGGCCCGTGATATTTCGTACCATTTCAATCTTTTATTATCTGCATAAAGAAGCAGGTAATCAGCGTGTTCTTCAATGCTCCTGGTATATAGACGGAAGTTAGCCCCATATTTGAAGCCGGTCCTGGCGAGTATGCCGCGATATCTAAGATCCTTTACGAGCATGAGAAGTTCCTGCGGTATTTGTGCAAGATCATCAAACTGCTTGGATGAAAGATATATATCAAAGCCAATCCTTTTGATCTTTGTGCTTTCATTGAGGTTGTCCTGGAGCAGGTAGTTTCCTATCTTAACCGGTTGATACTCTGTTTCCTCAACGATGTTAGAACCTGTTGGATTGTCTGGTGAAATATTGTAGAATGACACGTCTCCTTCCTCGTCCACAATACAATAAATCATTGCCTCAAAAGATTCATTAGCATCCAGCTGAAGGTATTCATCTTCCTTCTGCACTCTGACCAGGAATTCCCATTGCCTCGAACTCTTTTTCCTGATATGCAGCATGGGCTGCTCGACTTTCATTGTATAACCCTTTGCCTTGAGGTGCGAAAATGCAAGTGCAATCTCGAGATCATTTTCCTGGTCTAAGAATTCCTTGAGCAGAGATAACCTGACACTGGTTTCCATGTTACCAAAGGGATACTTTGCCTGCAGTACCAGATATGCAATCTCATATTTGTCAAGATAAAGGTCACCGTCGACAATTTTTCCAATCCTGTACCTGTTATAGGTCCTACCGGGTGCGCTTCTTTCCACAGGGAATGAGGCTTTAAAGAACCTGAAGTAAGGCATCAGTTTCTACCCTTGACAGCAAACTTTTCTGATAAGGCAGCCAGAAGTATGTCAAGGAATCTCGCTGAATCTGCCGAATTTCTAGAACTTGTAAGAACATATCTGACCCTGTATTTATCAGCAACCTTCTTTATATCTGAATCCCAGAATTTTGCTTCATATTTGAGATCCTGTTTTGTAGCAGCCATTAATATTGCAGCTTTGCCGTTATACATCTGGACATATTTCAGGAGGTTATCAGCTTCAAATAAAGAGTCAGGTTTAGTAACATCGGAAACAACGACAATTGCATTAGAACCGGAAAGCAGCTTGTCTGTCCCGTTAGCTCCGTCAAGCTCCAGGAAGAAAATATCCGCCGAGAACCTAATGCCGTCCTTATCATAAGCCACGCTCTTTTTCTTCAGTGACTTCGGATCAGATTCATAACCCTCAGAGCCATAGACGATCCTTGATATGAGTGAACTCTTACCGACCCCCTTTGGACCGATCAGGCTTACTTTCCAGGCTCTCTTAGGTTCCATCGTATAGTTCATTCCTGCTTTTTAAATAATATTTCTCTTTTCTTGAGGTTATAAAGCATAAATAACATTAAATCCGCAATTTTATTACCGGTCCCCCTTGGCTTGGAAGAGTGTATTCCATTATCACCCCCTATTACCAACCTTAATCCCATACAATCTGCATTTGATTTACATAAAACCTTATAAGTAAAATCTAAAATTTATATGAATCATAAGCATAACTAATAGATAATTATGGATTTTTTATTTTCATCCCTTATTTCGAGGATGAAGCCGTCAGAAATTCGTGAGCTGCTCAAGATGGCAAACACAAAGGGACTCATATCATTTGGTGGCGGAATGCCTGATCCCCAGACGTTTCCGCTAGAAGAACTAAAGGAAATAATAAATGATATTTTTGACAAGTATTTTTCAAACGCATTTCAATATGGGGTCACATCCGGGATCCTACCCCTGAGAGAAGAGATATCACGACTTGTCAAAAGGACCGAAAATATAGATTGTGAACCTGATGAAATAAACGTTACAAGCGGGTCACAGCAGGCATTGTATGCTGTAGGAAAGGTACTTGCGGAGCCCAACCAGACTGTTATCACCGAGTTGCCGACCTATGTTGGCGCAATAAGCGCGTACGATGCGAACATGATAAACATGCATGGCATTGAGATGGATGACGAAGGCATAAGGACAGATCTTCTTCAGGACACCTTGAATCAATACAAAAGCGAGGGCAGGAAGGCCAGATTCATCTATGTTATACCGAATTTTCACAATCCAGCCGGATACACCCTTTCCCATGAGAGAAGAAAACACTTGATAGACCTTTCAGTTGATTATGATGTTCCGATTATAGAAGACAACCCGTATGGCGAGCTTCGATACTACGGTAACAAGATACCAAGCCTGAAGAGCATGGACCCTGATGACAGGGTAATTTACATGGGTACGTTTTCAAAGGTCATGACCCCCGGCCTGAGGATCGGTTACGTCATCGGCAAAAAAGATGTGATCAGAAGGGTTAATCTTCTTAAGCAGGCGCTTGATCTATCCACAAATACACTTTCTGAATACATAGCCTATGAGTATCTTAAAAGAGATGTAATGAAGACACAGATACCTAAGAATATCGCAATATACAGAAAAAAAAGGGATAGAATGCTTGATGCCCTGTCACAGAATTTCCCTGAAAACTCAAAATGGTCTAAACCGGATGGCGGCATGTTTGTCTGGGCAACGCTTTCTGAAGACATCGATACTGGAGTGATGAAGGAAAGGGCTGTCAAGAACGGTGTAGCATACATAAGCGGGATGTCATTCTATCCCAATATGGAAAAAAGAAACGGCATGAGGATCAATTTCAGTTATCCAACGCTGGATGAAATAGACGAGGGAATAAGAAGGCTATCGCTCACGATTGAGCAGGAAACCTCCCTGAACAGGCAGACCGTTCCGAAAAAAAAATACTGATTTAAATGACCGTTGTTGTTGGCGGAACTTTCTCCATGCTTCATGAGGGTCACAGGGTTCTTTTACGGACCGCTGCAGGCGAGGGTGATCATCTCGTCATCGGCCTTACAACGGATTCATTCCTCAAAGACCGCAAGAATTATGCATATCCGACCTACGAGGAGCGGGAGAGGAACTTAAGAAAATTTATGTCAAAAATAAGCAATAGCTTTGAGATAAGGCCATTGAGTGCACAGTATGGAAACACCACAGAGGATGAGTCATACACAACGATTGTGGTATCGGAAGAGACCGAAAATGCTGCCTTTAGGATAAACCAGATAAGGATTTCAAACGGCTTTGCACCACTTAAAATTCTAAAAATCCCTACTGTGAGGGCAAAGGATCTTATTGCGATCAGGTCGTCTAGAATATACCGGGGTGACATAGACATCAAAGGGAACAGGGTTAGTACTTTGAAAGTGGTAATTTCCACTCACAACGACCTGAAATACCGGATTTTCAGGTCATTTATGGAAGAAAACCTCGGTCCTGTCGAAACAACAAGAAATGATTCGTATTCTCTTGACAGCAATCAGCCCTTCGGTGAGGATACAATGAAACTTGCAAGGGTACGGGCGGAAAGCGTAAAAGTCGAATACGACTACTCCGCAGGGATCGAGTCGGGTCTTTTCTATGATAAGCTTACGGATTCATATCTTGATTTTCACTGCTGTTATCTTCTAGACAGCCTGGGCGAAGCATCCATAGGATTCAGCAGCGGTTTCAGGATCCCTGAAAATGTGATACAGAAAATTAAGGAAGGAATCGATATGTCCGAAGCTTTCGGTCAATTGTACGGATATGAGAGGATCGGCGAAAGGGAAGGAATTGTCGGTATACTTACAAACGGCAGAATTACACGCGGCGCACTCATTTCAGAAGCGATAAGAAATGCTCTCTATTCAAGAATTGATGCCTTCCATAAGCAGCCCATGCCGAAAGGATAGCCTGAGGGGAATTTGTTATAAAAACAGCGAAAAGGATGATATTAAAATTGCAACCAGTACGGTCAGCGGCAGGTTCTTTGTTTTTAATGCAACCGCAATCGCCGAAACAATTGCAACTACGTTGATTAGGGTGACCTGCGGTATGTTGTAAATAAGAAGGCTTGCAAAAGCCGAAACTGCGAATAAATTGAAGAATCCCTCCAGCTTGAGGTATTTCCTGAATTTATCATAAAATTTCCATGGTAAAACCCTCTGGGAAATACTCATCAGGGCTAGCACAATGATAAGAATTGTGATAACGACAGTCAATCAGGTCACACCCCTTACCTTGCTATAATAATAGCCAAATAGAACTCCTGCCAGTATCGGTACTATAATAAAATATGATGGAAGATCAAGTATCCTCCCTGTTATGGCGATGCATATGGCAGATGCTGCTGTAATGATAGCTGGACCATTCCTGATCCTTGGCATAAGAAGACCGATGAAAAGTGCCGGAAGGGCTATGAGCAGAATTTCTATAATCCTTAATGGAGCGAGGGCGGCTAGTGTCACCCCTATTACAGTAGCAATAAACCAGTTAATGTAACCGTAAACTGAAAGCTTAAGCAGGTCCCCTGTGCCCATTCCCTGAGCAGAGATTGACAGGGCATAAACCTCGTCAGTCAAAAAGGGCCCGATTAGTATGATACCCCGGGATGAAACATTGTAACCTGAGGAGGAAAGGTGTGGGCCATAAAATGTATGCCTTAGGTTTAGCAGGAACGCAGTGAGTACCATGGAAAATGGATCCAAGCCGGTTGCCCAGAAACCAAGAAAAGCTGACTGGACTGCTCCGGAGAATACAAGCAATGAGAGCATGACCGCGTATAAGAAGGGAATGCCGAGGGCGACTGTAAAGGCCCCAAAAGCTATCCCGGACGGCATATAGCTGGCTGAAATAGTAAAGTAAAGAGAACGGAGAGTACTGGGCATTGTTACCCCTCCATGCTTTTAGGGGAAAAGTATTTTTAATCTCTCACCCCATCGAAAATAGAATAAGAAAATACATGAATTCTTAAAGGAAATCCTTACAACGCCTGTTTGTATTTTTTGCTGTCTAATAAAGATTAAATACATTTGTAAACTATTATGTTTGAAAACATGGTTACGAAGGAAGATGTACTGGAAGCCCTTAAGGCAGTATCGGATCCAGAAATAGGAATGGATGTGGTGAACCTGGGCTTGGTTTACGATGTTGAAATTAATGGTGACAAAGTATACATAAAAATGACCATGACTGCTCCAACATGCCCCGTCACTCCATGGATACTTGCGGAAGCCCAGAGGGTGGTTGAAAACATTCAAGGGGTGGAAGCGGCAGATGTCGAACTTGTATGGGAACCTCAGTGGACACCAGCATTGATGACAGACTTCGCGAAAGAGCAGCTCAACATGATGTAGGATTAACAGATTTTACCTGAAAACCTGCAAAAAAAATGCCGATTTTAGGCGTTATGTTTTATATACTATTTATAAATAAGCCGGCTTGAGAGGTATATTATGAGCGAGAAAGAGAAAATTACAATTGAAAACATTGTCGCATCGACTTCACTTGCAGAGCGTCTTGATTTAAGCAGAATCGCTCTCGCGCTTGATGGATCTGAATACGAGCCGGAGCAGTTTCCTGGTTTGATATACCGTCTACATGAACCCAAAACCGCTGTATTGATTTTCAGGAGCGGAAAGGTAAACTGTACAGGCGCGAAAAATCTTGAGAATGTCAAGTTAACAATTGACACAATAATTCAAAAATTGAAAAAAGCCGGGATAAAGGTCTACGATCACCCTGATATTGTAGTGCAGAATATTGTTGCTGTATATGATCTCGAGTCGGATCTGAATCTGACAGATATTGCAATGTCATTAGGACTGGAGAACGTAGAATATGAACCTGAGCAGTTCCCTGGGCTTGTCTACAGGGTAGAGGAGCCAAAGGTAGTTTTGCTGCTTTTTGGTTCGGGAAAGGTCGTATGCACCGGTGCCAAGGAAGAGAGCGAGATTGAGCAGGCAGTCATAAAGGTCAAGAAAGAGCTTCAGAAAGTCGGCCTTATCTGATAAGGTCATATATTAGACATATTTTCCTTCAGTATTTCCCTCAGATAGGATGTAGCGTATATCCCCTTTCCCAGATTGAAGGTGAACATGCCATCCAAGAAACTGAAATCATTTGGCTTGGCTGATATGATCCTCTGCGATCCGGATGAACCCATGTTCTTGTGATTTCTGACTCGGAAGGCAGTTTTGTCTATCCCTTCATTTTCCATTATATCTCTGATCCCATCCTGCTTTATTACAGAATCATCTGTATTATAACCTATGAGAGGGAGTGTTATCCTAACCCGGTCTTCAATTATCTTCTTCCTGATAATTTGTGAATTTAATTCATTAACCTTCATCGGTTCAGATACAGGATTGAAGTACTGATCAACTTCAACAAAATAATCGCCTGAATGAGGTTCCGTTAAATTATGATCCTCCTGCATCCTCTTTGAAAGGATAAGATTGAACAGATATGACTGATAAGCATGAATGAACATCATCTGCAGTGTTCTCGGGAGCTTTTCCATTGCTCCCTCGAATTCTCCGGTTTCAAAGACATGCTGTATGAGTAAATGCTCATAGTTCAGATGTTTCGGGAAGTCTTTAAGCGCCCTTTCGAAATCTCCTGTCTTCAGGAGATCGATCCTGAATGGTTCGGTATCGAATTTCGGATCGCACAGGTATTCCATGGCAGCCTGCTTGAAGTCACCCTTAAGAATCTCCTTCCCAACAAGGTGGGTGATGGGTCTCTTTGAACCGAATCTCTGGTATCCGAAAAAATTAGGGAATCCGCCCAGGTGGTTCATTTCATCATTCAGTTCTCTGACCCTCGACTCCTCAGTCAACCGGGATGTGTTAATGTAAAACCTGTTTCCTGTTAAATCGCCAAGCGAAAGCATTCTGTCTGACCTGAAAGTTTCGATGACCTCGGCATCCCTGATGTTCTCAAGGTTCGGGTACCCCTGATAATTGAGACAGAAATATTGCGTGGTTATGCCATTTCTGTCTTTAGTACCGGCAAAGGTGATTCTTTTATCGTTGATCTGAAGCATCCTGCTTATATAAGTCACGAACCGGTTTGTTTCCCAGTTCCTGAGCCTGACCTTGATTATCAGGTACTTTCCGGTGTCATTCCTTGGAATCTGGACCGGTATTTCCTCAACAATAAAGTCTTCGGGTTTTGCCTTGAAGGTGCCTTCTGCAGCTTTCCCTTTTGTTAGGTAAGAAAGCATGCCGGCTTCTCTGTCATTATTCATAAATTTTAATTGTTCTGTAGAGGTTGTCCCTCTCAACCGGAATTCTTCCGATTGCCTTTATGGATTCAATTATTGTATCCTTCCGGAGGTTGCCGACCTGTTTGCCCGTTGCAGGGATAACTTTCTCATCATAAATAGTGCCGCCCCAGTCATTTGCACCATACAGGATCGCAATCTGGCCCATTTCGACTCCATTTGTGAGCCAGGACGTCTGTATTACAGGGAGCTGGGAATTAAAAACTACCCTTGCTATAGCTATGTTCCTTATTACATCAAGGCCCCCGGTTCTTTCTGTCACCACTCCCTCCTTCTCAAGCTGAGTATTACCGGGCTCAAAATTCCACGGTGTGAATGAAAGGAAACCATGGTATTTCTGCTGTAGTTTCAGTATGCTAAGAAGATGTTTCGCCTTGTCAAGGCTTGTCTCTACATGACCGAACATCATAGTTGCCGATGTCCGGATTCCAAGACGATGGGCAGTCTCCATGATAGAAAGCCATTCTTCGCCGGAATTCACCGGACGGCCCAGCTTCTTCCTGACCTCAGAATCAAGTATTTCGCCACCTGCACCAGGAATTGTCTCAAGGCCTGATTTTCTGAGTTCAATAAGCAGATCCTCCACGGAAAGTTTTGCTTTCTTTGATATGAATGATATTTCTGATGTTGAAAGTCCGTGAATTCCAAGATTGGGGAATTCTTTCCTTATTCTCCTGAAAAGTGAGGTGTAATAGTCAAGATTGAGGCTTGGATTAACTCCGCCCTGAATCAGCAGTTGCCTGATTCCGTATGGTTCATAATATTTTGCTATCTCTTCTATCACACTGTCCTCTGTAAAGGTATAAGCATCTCCTTCCGGGCCCGTGCGGTAGAATGCGCAGAATTTGCATCTAACATTGCAGATATTTGTATAATTGAGTATCAGATTGGACACAAAAGAAACGTAATTTGATGAAACGTTGTCAGCCATCTTTCCAGCGAGACCACCGAGCCAGTTTATATCGGCTGTATCATAGAGAAAAACGATGTCCTCAGGCGACAGGATCTGCCTTTGTTCTATCTTTTCCTCTATCTCATTATAGAGAGAGGCATTAGACAACATGATTCGATATTGCTGAAAAGTTAATAATCTTTATAGATTATCAGAAAACAGGTAATTCTTATTAGATTTAAATCGATGACTATGCCGTGAAGACA
>JAJZLW010000104.1 GCA_021850505.1 Thermoplasmata archaeon | reverse complement strand
GTTTATCTTTAACCTCTCCCTCCTGCACTGCCCTTGTATTAAATCCTCTTGTCATAGATCAATAACGAAAAGAGAACCTTAACCCTTTTGCCTTTAGAAAAATGCAATATTGGACCAAATGTTGTTCACAATTTTTTGAAAAAGCATGCTACCTTTTTATTATTAAATATCATCCATGCTTGATTTGAAAGGAAAATTCATTGCGTTGGAAGGAATCGACGGCTCCGGAAAAACTGAGCTTGCAAGATCACTTAGAGCGCATCTGGAGCGCAGAGCCAAGAAGGTCTGGATTACATCTGAACCAACAGAGTGGTTTAGGTCGTATGTAAGTATATTGAAGGATGTCAGAGATCCACTTTCACTGTTCCTGCTATTCACGATAGACAGAAACTCCCATCAGAAGGAAATCTCTCAGAAACTGAATGAATATGATTATGTCATTTCAGATAGATATCTGTTCTCATCTTACGCTTATCAGGGGTATATGCTCAAAGAATTTTTCAAGACTTATGATGATGCGATTAAATGGATGAAAAATGTTTCAAAGGTCATTACTGTGAGGCCGGAACTTACATTTTACATCGCTATTGATGAAAAAACTGCTATAGAGAGGATAAAAAAGGTAAGGCAGATGGATGAACTGGAAAAACTTTTTAATTTAGAAAAAGTCAAAGAAACCTATGAAAAATACCTAATGGGTGATATGATTACAATAGATGGATTGAAGGATAAGAATGCAGTATTGAAAGACGTTATGGATTATTTAGATCCTGAAATATAATTACAAAGTTGTAACAACAACGCTGTCGGATGACATCAAAATGGTGTGTTCAGACTGAGCAATCATAGACCCTCTGTGTTCCTTTAATATCGCAAATTCTGAAATCTGTTTATTTTTCATCATCATTTTAAGATATTTCTCGTAATCGGGTTTGACCTCGTATAGCCACCTCTCAGCGAATGGTATTGTCTTGAACCTGTTAAACGCAATATCATTCTGATCCACTTTAGTGCCGCTGAAAATGTATATGTTTCCTCCCGGCCCGTTGTGTATCATTCCTATGCCGGTTGATGCAAAAGGTTCGATGGCGAAAACAGAACCAGCCTGCAGTACGTTTCCGTTACCGTCATCATAGTTTGGTATGAAAGGTGATGAATGCAGGTCGTATCTCCCGACGCCGTGACCGCCAAGGTTTTTGACCGGTTTAAAACCATACTCTGCAATTGTTTCTCCAATTATCCTGCCGATATCCCTTACATGAACACCAGGCCGCAATATCGAAATGGCTTTGTTCAGTGCATCCCGCGTACAATCGATCAGATCACTGAATTTGCCTTTTCCACCAACCTCCACGGTTGCTGCGTTGTCTGAAAGATATCCATCGACGCTTGCACCTATATCTACCTTGACGAGGTCTCCAGAAGAGAATGTTTTTTTATCTGAATGGAAAGGAGTGTAATGTGCAGCCTCGTTATTTATTGACAGATTTATCGGGAAAGAGGGGCGGGCACCCATTTCTACAATAAGTGCTTCAGTTTTCTTTGCAACGTCAAGAAGTGATACACCAGGACCGATCTCAGTGATCGCTTTTTCAAGGGCAAGTTTACCGATCTTACCTGCCTCAAGAAATTTTGCCTTCTCATCGGGTGTCAACACGCCCATTATTGGTTATATCAAGATTGGATATAAATTTCAGATATTTTTAAAGAAAAATTCTGTTAAAACGTCAAAAGATTATAATTAATCTAATTATTATGGGATTATGGCATGGTACAAGGTTGGAAAGGAAAGCAGCATGAAGGATGGAGATCTCATGAAGACAAAGGTTAATGAAACCGAGGTTCTACTGATAAAGATCAAGGATAAAATCTATGCGACATCCTGTTACTGCACACATGAAGACTACGATCTTTCCGAGGGTTTTGTTGATGACGGCAAACTAATATGCCCGAATCATTTTGCAACCTTTGAACCAGCTGACGGTTCAGTTGTGAGTCCACCAGAAGGATCAGGTGATATTTCCCCACTCAAATCCTATAAGGTTAAGAGCGAAAACGGTGAAATCTTCGTGGAAGTTACATGAAGATTCTAGTCTTCGTAAAACAGATACCTGAAATAAGCAGGATTGAGTTTGATCCCAAAACAAAACGTATAGTAAGAGACAAAGTACCGTTAATCATAAATCCCTTTGACAAGAGGGGTGTTGAGGAGGGCATTAGGATAAAGGAGAAGATTGGTGGAGAAGTTGTTGTTGCAACAATGGGACCTCCTTCTGCGGCTGATGTTCTGAACAATTCACTGCGGATGGGAGCAGATAGGGCAATACTAATATCAGATCCTGCCTATGCTGGATCGGATACCTGGATTACTTCGAGAATACTTTCTCTTGTGACAAAGAAGATATCTCCGGATCTCGTTTTACTGGGAAAATATTCACTTGATGGAGAAACATCGCAGGTACCGCCGGAGGTTGCGATCCTGTCTGGCTATCCTTACAAGACTTCCGTTTCAAGGATCGAGGTTTTATCCGATAACGATGTTAATGTTGAACAGGAGACAGAAGACGGCCTGGAAGTATACAGAATGAAGTTCCCTCTTCTTGTCTCGGTAAGCGAAAAGATAAACAGGGCGAGATTCGTAAAACCTGAAATACCTGATATGAGCTCCAGAATAGAAAGGTGGTCTGCTGCTGATGTTGGGGGCAATATAACAGGTAGCATGTCTCCGACAGTGGTTGAATCAACGGAGATAGTTGAAAGTAAAAGAAGGGTCAGTTTCCTGAAAAGTATTGATGAAATTAATAAAATGATTATGGACAAATTGCAGTCAGGAAAGGAAAACACAGATTTTGTTTTACAGGATCCTCCTGATGCAGATCACGATAAGTTTGCACTTGTTGTATCAGCTGGGGATGCCAGAGTTACATATGAGATAGCAGGAAAGCTGAGCAGTCTGGGAGTTGAAAATAATCATGCAGTTGTCGTCGCCGGGCAGCAGGTTCCACAAAACTTTGCCGGTCTTTCGTGCAACGAATACATTCACATAAAGACAGATTCATTGACTGCATACACAGATGAAATAGAGAAGATTATAAGAAACAGGAAACCAGAATACGTTGTTTTTCCATCTAACGTGAAGGGCAGGGAGATGGCCGCTGCAGTTGCTGCGAAATTTGAGATCGGCCTGACTGCTGATTGCGTTGACCTGAAGTTGGAAAATAACAGACTTATTCAGTTTAAACCTGCATTTGGTGGTGGGATGGTTGCAAGGATTACAACCAAGACCAAACCGGAAATGGCAACTGTCAGGCCTGGAATTTTCAGGCTTGCAAAAACTGATAAAAAATTTAAAGTATCCTCAATTGAACCAGATTCCAATTATCCCGATATTCCAGTATCAAGTCAGAAAGTCGAAAGCCAATTCAAACCGCTGCAGGGAGCGCGTATTGTTGTTGGAATTGGAAAAGGACTGATTAAAAAAGACAATGTTGCTTTGGCCATGGAGTTTGCCTCAAGGATAGGAGCAGCAATCGGTGGAACAAGACCGATAATTGATCTGAACTGGCTGCCGCGTCAGCAGCAGATAGGTCTAACAGGTTATTCTATTTCACCGGATCTGTACATTGCAATAGGTATTTCAGGACATGATAACCATGTTGTTGGTACAAGATATGCAAAGACCATTATTTCCATAAACAAGGACAAAAGTGCACCTGTGTTCAATTACTCGGATTATGGTTATATCTCAGATTCTATTGAGTTCCTGAATTCAGTCCTGAAAAGTACCTGATATTTCAGTACCTTGCACGGTAATAGTCTCTGTAATATCTGGAACGCGCTGCCTTTCTTGATTTTTCAACCACCTGCAGATAGAGCCCCAAAGGGTAGAGAATACCTGCGATTATCTGCGCATCTATTGAAGTCACACCAAGTACAAGAAGGGTAAACCAGAGAAGAAAAGCACCAAGCACTCCTGCAACAACCATTGTTACTCTCTTGTAAAGAACGTAAACGGCCGCGAAAACAAGGACGCTTATAACAAGTATTTCAGGCAAATATGCAGGATAGATTGCAAGCAGAACAAAGAATGTAAGGGCAGCAAAACCCACTGATAAGGCTATCTTTACAAAGATGGTCATCAGAAGGGCGCCTAAAATAATACCTATGATCAGGACCAGATAAACAGGAGTGCTTGAAAGTGGTATGTAATGGAGAAGGAACGAGGCAAATATGTAACCATAATATGCTCCAAGTACAACAAACAGGAGCTTCCAGGTAGTACTTCCCTTAAATATCAGTGCAACTGAAAGAAAGACCAAGCCTATAAGTACGACATAGGATAAACTGGCTGGAAGGTATAAACTATTCAAGAAGAGACTCTTGAAATAATTCTCTATTGTTGATGTTAAACCGACCATAACTGTCAGACATTGTATGACAAGTATTAATATTTTTGGATAATTAACGATAATTATCTCATATATTGAATATTAAATTGAATTAACGTAAAGGTGGTCCGAGAAATTTAATTATTTCTTTGAACCATTAAATTACCCTTTACGAAATAACTAATTTTGTCTGACATTTGTTAGTAACTTCAATGCACGAGTATTGATCTTTATCCTAATTGCCCCGAAAAGTGAGGTTCATGGCAAAAAAAGATTTGAATCCCAGATCTTTAATCTAAATATGGTGTAAGAAAGTGGAATAATCAAAAATCCAAACTCTTTATTAATAAAGATATGAAAATTAATTCTTTCCGGACATTCCATAGAGCTTGGAAGCATATTCAAGCAGCTTTGATCTGTTTGCCATTTCATTTAGTCTTTCTTTGGTTTCAGAATCAATGGACAGACCGTAATAATTCAGATCAAGAAGGGTTTTTTCAACATCTGATACTGGAACAAAAACACCACCATAATTTACGTAATCATAACCAAAGAATGCTCTTTCATTAATCCTGTGAACTATCACACGCATTCCCATCATGTCCCTGATTCCTGGATTGGCCAGGCTTCTTGTCATTATGACGGGGACAGATTGCTGAGTCCATAACTTCCTAATTGTAAGCGCATACTGAAGACCATAATAGAATGGCCTAAATTTGAATCCAATTAATGACTCATTGCGGTTGTAAGAATAGCTGCCTTTTCCGATTCTCTGCAGTTTTCCATCTTGCACAAGATTGTGGAGCATTAATCTAATGTAAGCTTCACTTGCACCCAATCTGAACAAGAACCTCCTTGCATCATTAATGTCGAAGATTAATTGCTTAGCAAAGAATTCAGCGAAAGCCGCCTCATATTTCATTCAACCACTTCCTAAGATACTCGATCATACTGTCAAAATTCAGATTACGTGGACCAGCATACAGAAGCGCTTGCAGTACATCTTCATCAATAGGTCTCACTAAATTGTTTAGAAATGACGAAATGTTTGATCTAACAACATAATCTGATCTATCAAGCCATTTCGTAAGAATGAACAGATCATAGATGTCTCTTACATATCTTCTACCATGATATGCTTCAATCTTCGTTCTCATTAATTCCGTCGGGCTAAACACGTTTATAATTTTTACAGTTCCGTCTATTCGTAAATAAGAGCGTATTTCATTTTCAGAGAAACCGGGCTTTGACGCCAGAAGAATATCAGTATCTTTCCTCGCTATTCTAACCCTTGAAGGCAAATCAGGATCGGTCCAAATCAGTTTAAGGTCGTACTTTGCAAGTGATCCAATAAGTTCTTCAAAGGCAGCCAACTCCATGTAAATGTCAATATCCTCTGAAAATCTCATGCCTCCAAAGCATCTCCAAATTGCCGTTCCGCCGTATAGAAGAGCTTCAGGCTGGATCCTGTCATATATAAGATCAATTATATAATCTTGAAGACTGGCAATTTTTAACCTCTGACCACTTAGAAACTGTTCTATTGGCTCCATTAAAGTAAGTGATTGTTATATAATATTATAACTTTCACTAATTATGGTACCGCATGGGGACGGTTAGACCTAGGGGGTTCTATGATATTAATATATATTTTCATATCTCCAGCTTCCCCATATTGTATACGAGGACGCCAAAACCGATGAATGCAAATGTAACCGAAAGCCAGCTTGCTATCTGATGCGGGCCTATTTCAGGCGAGATCGTTGGAAAATACTGGTAAAGTATGAATATGGGAACGGAAAGGATCAACAAAACTAGTGCGAAGAAGATCTCTACCATTTCTATCCTTCTTTCTTTCCAGAGATCCTTGAATTCTGTCAAAATACTCATGGATAACTCACTCCAATCAAAGCAAAGGCAAAAACATAAAGAAGCAATGGCAGCAGGATTGTTCTGATCCTCAAACCTGACCTGACCCCTTTTCCATTTTTCATCAACAGTGAAATTACGAAGAATATCACTGATGCCACCATGAAGACAAGTGAGACTATGAAAAGTGCAAGAAGGAAATCGTAATAATTACCAAAGACAGGTGATACCATTGAAGAGATTGGTTCATTATACATTCTAACGATAGGATAGATGACGAGTGTGTATAGGACCATTGGGATTGAACCAGCAATGTATATTATCATCGATATGTAAAATAGAGCCAGCCGCCTGTTTATTATCATCTGTAAATCCCCTCCGCTGCAAGTGAGATCAATACTACAAGAGATGTCAGGATCAGATCAATGAAGAGCAATATTGCCCACACCGTCTGGTAACTTGAGAATGCCACAGCGGAAATATACCAGAGCAATACCGCAATCACGACCTGTATACCTATGATCAGATAAGCTGTTTTGAGTTTATTCATTCTTCACCATATCCTGTTTTGCAAATCTCATTGCATATACTGAAGCAAATGCTACTAACGTGATGCCCCACCACATGTCCATTGTAAGCAGTCTGGTCTGAGTTAGACCGGGTTGTGCGTATCCCCATAATCCCATAATGAAGAGCGCGATGAGATAAAACACACCAAAGACTGTGATCATCGGCCTTTCAAGAGCCTCCGTTCCTTTGTATCTGTCAATGAAGGGTATGAACAAAAGGGAAATGAGGAAAAATGTGACAAGCGGCACACCTCCTGTTGTCAATCCATAACCTGCAAGATCCATTAATTTGTAAACTGGCATTATGTACCAGTCAGGAAACGGCGTCAGTCCATACTGGAGAGAGCCATATGCGAGTTGCAGTTTCTGAGGAAATGCAGCAGCGAATATGAGCACTATTGCTATGAATATCAGAGATGTGAATACTGTATACAAGAGGTTGACAGGAAACCACGGAAGATTCTTTTTTTTCTGTACTTCCTCGGGTTCATCCTTTATTCCAAATGGACCAGATTTCTCAAAGAGATAGAAGTGCAGTACGGTAACAAGGATGATCAGTCCTCCCACAATAGCAACATGTAAAGAAAGCAGGTGAGCCATTGTCTGGGCAGTTGTTCCATTTCCCACTATGACTGCCACTAGAAAATTGGCAAGGGCAGGGAAAAGTCTTCCGATAACGCTCTTTTCAACAAGTATCTCCATGAC
The DNA here is from genome assembly GCA_021850505.1 of Thermoplasmata archaeon. The sequence continues at coordinate 1,347 of JAJZLW010000104.1, read as the reverse complement.
ATGAAGCGCTGAAAGGCTGATGTATGTCTGTGTGAGGAGATAACCCAGTATGGCCTCGATGTAAACAAGGACAAATAATATGACACCAAGAATCCACTGGAGCCACCTCCATTTTCCTTTGTAAGCACCTGTGAAATATGATCTGAACATATGCACATAGAGAAGCGCGACCATGGCATACCCCATATAAAGGTGGGAGGTAAGCAGAAGATGCCCAAAATATACGGTGGAAATTATACCCGCAGTCGAGTTATACGGATTTCCCTGCTGATAGTAATAGAAAAGCAGTATTCCTGAAAACCCCAGATAAAGCAAGGCTGCCAGCAGAAAAGAACCTGTCCAGTAATCCAGACGGAGCTCTTTTTTCGTTATAGATCTAAGGGATATGTTGTAGGAACCCGGCGGTCCTTTTTCTTCAGTTATTATTTTGGTCAGGTCATATTCATTTTTTTCTGTCATGATATCAGTCTCAGTAATAGTTTCCAGGCCATGGTCCATTTGAACTGCTTACAACGATTGATTTGTATACATTTTCGGTCTGGCTGTATATTGGAAGCTCCGTCCCTCCGGACATGTTTTCAGTTTCAACCTGCGATCCGTAAATTTCGCCATTGGGAAGGAACTGGTGTGTCCTGATAACAGGGCTTTCACTATTCATGCCGACCGCGTATAGGTAGTCCGTGGATACATCATGATGCAGGATAACCTGTGGAAGGGAGTGATTTGCTGGGCTCGGAGCCGGGCCATTATTGTATAAATTGTGCACACCTTTAGTTGGATCGTACTGGCTCCCATGACATTTGCAATATATCAGACCATATTTTGGCCAGTTTGCTGATGTGTACCCAATGAGTTGAGCCTCAAATGGAATATGCTTAGCTGGATCGTAGCTCAGCAACGGCGTGATACAGGCAAGATGCTGGCATATACCACTGTAAGCAACTATGTTTGAATTCGGTCCCACACCCCCAGGAATTGACACTCCATTAAGAGCCATTAGTATGTTTGGTTCGTCCTGAAGAGGATAATTGAAAACCATCAGTGGATATTTGCTTGTGGAAAGCCCTGCTACCGGTATATCAGAGGCATGTATCGGGTTTCCGTTAGAGTCTGTCAATATTGCAGTCGGATATGTGGAGGAAACCGGAAGGTTTCTTGTCTTTGGAACGAAGTATCTCCATCCTGAAAGGCCACCTACAAGAAGGGCAGCACTAGAAATACCAACCGCTTTAAGAAATGTTCTCCTTTCATTGAAGGGTCTGTTCTTATCGTTTTCAGTGTCTGGCACGATAAATCCCTTAGCTGATCACCTCATTGTATTTCAATAATTATCATCATATCTTCAGA
>JAJZLW010000042.1 GCA_021850505.1 Thermoplasmata archaeon | reverse complement strand
CTCGCAATTGGTTTTGACTGGAATTCAAGTGGTACCACAACGTCGACATTAGCTGCCATGAAAGAGCATTTTTCGCAATCCGATTATGGGGTTAAAATAATTGGGGGGAAGGGCAGGAAGATGTCATTAATCAGTAGCGAAGCCTCCTCTCTTGAGGAAACAGGCTTCTTCGGCGACACTGTCAAGACTGATCTTCTATACAAGTCAAAAACTGTTGCAAAGGTTGATCAGAGACTGCTCCTGGACGGCTATGATCTATACATGCATTTCATCGTTACTACCGGGACGGGTAGATGGTCGATTATCCAGCAGGGAATGAACAGTGTTTCCCGAATGGCAAGAAGATACCACTGGTTCTATCGCGGAGTTAATGATTTCATAAATGATAACAGATCCGGCATATCTGCTGTCAGGGAAGAAAAGGATGTTGTTGACCTGTCCACATCGAAAAGCTCGGAACACAGAGAAGACATTGTTTCCATATTGAAGGATAACCCCACCCGATTCAGGGAATTTGAAAGAAAGCCAAACCAGTCAACACTCTTTCCGTCTGATAATAGCCGAATCCTAGATATGGATATCAGGGTTGACTGGAATCAAATGCGTGCCATCTATGAACGATCTCCAGCATCTTTTAATGAACTTTTTACCATGAAGGGTGTTGGCTCATCAACAATGAGGGCATTATCCTATCTTGCGGAAGTTATATTCGGATCTCAGCCTTCCTTTAAAGATCCGATTAAGTACTCCTTTGCACTGGGAGGAAAGGATGGTATACCAAAACCAGTAAATTATACGGATTATGATAAATGCATTTCCTTTTACTCTGATGTCCTATCCGATTACAGGACAGGCAACCGGGAAAGCATTAAGATTGTTGAAAACCTTGCCCGTAATGGCATTCGTTTTGTGTAATTCATCTTGAATATACAGCCCTCAAGATTCCTTTATGTACTGAAATATCAACTGGAAAACCGGTTGCCTCAGATATCCTCTTGAAATCGTCTGATGACATCAGGTGAGATTTAACCAATTTCCTGTTTAGACTACCATCATCATACATCTCATAGACTATGAATTTTCCTGATTCCTCAAGAAATTTCATAATATTTATGAGCGACTCGTTACGTTCTCTCCAGTGATGAAATGAAAGTGATGAAATTATTAAAGGAAACTTCTGCGAAACTTCTATCTGTCGGCTGCTTCCCTGCACAAACCTCAGTCTCCCTGATAATCCCTTTCTCTTCGATTTCAGGTTTGCCTTATGTACCATGTGCCTTGACGGATCTATTCCAATCCCGCTTATCTCAGGATTTTCTTTTAATACGGTCATCAGAATAGTACCGGTACCACTACCTATGTCCAGTATCCTTTCAGGCCTTATTTTCCTGATATCGTCCGTTATGAATCTGTAAAACTCCCTTATTGTCCCTGAAAGCTTCGTCATGTTATAAATTCGGGAAGTGAAATAACCAAACTTTTCCTCTCCATCCATGTAATAATCCTTCCTGCTTTGAGATTCAATGTTTATCATTTTATCACGCACCACTATATCGCCCAAATTGATTTACGCATTCTACCGTTCTGGACTGGTATTAAGTGTTAAGCGAAATTCGGTATAATACTTCTCGCTTTTAACTGGAAAACCGTTTAGGTAAAATTTAACTTATCTCTATCTCCTGAATTCACAGAACTGTTATATATTCATTTAAACTTAATCAAGGATTTCCGACATGGAAGAACCACTGCAAAACATCTTCAGAGTAGAGAATGAGCTGCCATTTCTCGATCCACTCATATCAGAATGGTTCAACCTTAAGTACAGCGGTCTTTCCGATCCTCAGAAGAAAGCCATTCCTCTGATACATGCAGGGAAGAGCGTTCTTGTTTCGAGTCCAACTGGAACAGGTAAAACGCTCTCTGCTTTTCTCGCAATCCTTAATGAACTGTTCATACAGGCAAGAAACGGTTTATTAAAAGATTCTGTTTTCTGCCTCTATATCAGCCCCCTTAAGGCGCTTGCCAATGATATAGACAGGAATTTGAAGGGACCCCTGAATGAGATTTATAAAATAGCAGAGGAGCATGGGCACGATTTTCCATTGATCAGGGTTGGCGTAAGATCTGGTGACACACCGCAGAACGAAAGGCAGAAGATGCTGAGAAAACCGCCCCACATATTGATCACGACCCCAGAATCCTTCTCTTTATCCCTTACGGCGCCAAAATTCAGGGAACACCTTAAAAGCATAAAATACGTTATAATAGATGAGATCCATGAGATATCCTCGAACAAGAGGGGTACCCTTCTTTCCGCAAACCTGGAGAGGCTTGAAGCTATCACTGGCAACGTTGTGAGGATAGGGTTGTCAGCCACTCAGGCGCCTCTCGATCTCATTGCAACGTATCTATGCGGTTATAACAACGGCGAGAGAAGACCCTTCGAAATAATTGAATCAGATATCAAGAAGTCGTTAGATCTTAAAGTCCTGACACCCGTCTCTGATCTTACTAAGGTCAGCTATGAGGTTGCCAATGAAAAGATGTATGATATCCTTACAGACCTGATCAGGAAGCACAGAACAACCTTGATTTTCACGAATACCAGGAGCGGGACTGAACATGTCGCGATCAGGTTGAAGGCGAGGGGAATTGAAAGCATCGAAGCACACCATTCTTCCCTTGGCAAAGAAACGAGGTTTGATGTCGAGAACAGGCTTAAGAACGGTGAGCTTCAGTGCGTGATAACATCCACTTCCCTGGAATTAGGGATAGACATAGGATTCATTGATCTTGTTATACAGATTGGAAGTCCTAAATCTGTCTCAAAGGGCCTGCAGAGAATAGGAAGATCCGGGCATGGGCTTGATGTTTTATCGAAAGGGAGATTTGTTGTTTTCGAACTGGATGATCTGGTGGAATGTGCCGTGCTTACGAAAGCTGCCTATGACAGGGAAATAGATAGGGTGACTGTACCTGAAAATTCTCTTGACGTCCTGTCTCAGGTCCTTGTTGGAATGTCACTTGAAAAAGCATGGGGTATCGAGGAGGCCTATGATCTTCTGAAGGGTTCCTTTGCATATCATAATCTTGATCATGATGACTACATGAACACGTTAAGGTATCTGGCTGGTCAGGTCGAGGACCAGACAATTTATTCCAAGATATGGCTGGATGAAGCAGATCAAAAATTCGGCAAGAAGAAGAGCTCAAGGATGATCTTCTTCATGAATGTCGGCACAATACCGGAAGAGGCAGATTACCAGGTAATGAATGAGGCTGGAAAGCATCTTGGTCAGCTGAGCGATAAGTTTGTTGAACGCCTGAAACCTGGTGATGTCTTTGTACTTGGTGCCAAGATCCACATGTTTCTGAGCACAAGAAGAAACAGGGTAATAGTCAAGGATGCAACTGGTATGCGCCCGACAGTTCCATCGTGGACAGGAGAGATGCTCCCGAGAAGTTATGATCTCGGGGTGCTCGTCGGCAAGTTCCGGGAGGAAGTGGCAAGGAGAATAGACAGAGGGGATGAAGTCGAGGACTGGCTTGAAAGGGAATACAGGCTTGACCGGTCAGGCGCAATTAGTATAGCATCCTATATCCGGTCACAGAAAAACTTTGGGATCCCGACTGACAGGCACCTTCTTGTAGAGGGATACATAGACGATTCCAATCTTTTCAACACAATCTATCATGTGCCGCTGGGGAGAAGAGTAAACGATGCACTTTCGAGGAGCTTTGCACTTGCAATTACTAATGAATTTTCCATTAATGTTAGAATCAGTGTTACTGATGATGGTTTTATGCTCACATTTCCGCAGAAAGTACCGATAAAGGATCAGATCAGCCTTGTCAAGAAAGCGGACTTCAATAATCTTGTGAAGAGGTCAATAATCAACACTGAGGTCTTCAAACAGAGGTTCAGGCATTGCGCGACAAGGTCATTGATGGTTCTCCGGAAATACAAGGGGTTCGATATTTCCGTGGTAAGGCAGCAGCTGAGAAGTGACAAGGTCCTGCGCACCCTCGGTTCGATGGAGACTTTCCCTGTTATCAAGGAGACTTATCATGAGATAATGAATGATATGATGGACGTCCCCAGAGCTCAAAGGTATGTAGATACTGTGATAAAAGGTGGGCAGTATTCGATAAATGATTATTCACACGAGGGTAGCCCGTTCTCGTATGGCCTCATACTTGCAGGAATATCAGACATAGTTTTAATGGAGGATAGATCTAAGATACTGAAGGATCTTCAGGGGAAGATACTTGACAGGATTTATTCCGGAAATACAATTTCCTTTATGTTCAGAGATGCAAAGATTGTCGAGAACTATTTCCTGTCTAAGGTTCCAAAAATAGCCAGTAAGGAAGATCTCGTGAGGAATATTGACCATTTTCTCTTTGTCGATCCGCTCAGGAACAGGTTTAATTCCCCATTTCCATATGCATCGTATGACATCAGGAAAGATATTGAGGAAATAATTCACGAGAGGAAACTTGTATCAGTATTTGCGAAGGCCCCCCAGTGGACATCGATCAATTATTACGATATCGTAAGAAGTGCATTTCAACCTGCTGATGATCTGCCCCATGAATCCAGGATTATAGATCTTTGCACTGGAAAAACATTCAGGGAGATCAGATCCGAATCAAAGGAGGCAGAGCAGGATCTCAGGAACGAGCTTTCCAGTCTGGAGTCTCATTACCTTATCAGAAGGGAGATAGTGGATGGAAACGTGATTTACTTCAAAAATGACCTGCCTTTTAGTAAAAAGGATAAGATAGAGTCTGTCAAGGAGATGATACGGTTGCTATTAGGGTCGACCGGGCCACTCACTGTTGACGAGATTAGCATCAGGATATCTGTAAGGCAGGAGGATCTTGAGAATGCCCTTTCCCAGATGCTCGATGAGAGATCTGTCAATTTCGATTTCATCACTCCCGTGTTTTCAAAGCAGTATATCCTGCAGGAGGATCTCAATGCCTTGAAGAGCGGGAATACAAACGATATTCAGCAGCTCCGGGTCAACTATCTTACCAGGCGCGTTCAGGATATCAGGGAATATTTTGAAGAGTACGGATTCTCAATGGATGAGTGGTCATACACATCAAGGTGCGCTAATTTCAACAGGGATGACCTGGACAGATTAATTGAAAGTGGATCTGTCATGACTGGGAGAATTATAAGACATAAAGAGACGATAGCTGCAGGATGGCTGATAGATGCCCTTCATTCTTTGAGGTATGAGAAACCGGACAGAAATATTGCCTCCCTGGTTGAGGCAGTTGCTTCTGGCGTCCGGACGGAGCAGGATCTTGCAAGCACACTGAATCTCGATCGCCAGGTGATAAAACAACTTGTCAGAAGTGCCGAGTTCGGCTGTCTGATTGGACATGGACATGATAATTCACTGTTTGTGATCAAGGGCCTTTCGGATCCGATAAACAAGAAAGATGCAATTAAAACGATGATCGATAAATATGGCCCGGTATCACTCAATGAACTCTCCTCCTTCTTCTGGTTCTATACAAACAATCTTGAGGGCATGATAGAAGCTGAAAGAAATTATGTTGACGGGGATGTAAAATTTGGAAACATTCATGACATGAAAGAGAAAAATTCGGCAGTCATTTCCGATCTTGATCCGGTTTCCGTCTATTTAAGAAAGGAGTTCAAGAATACAGATACGGATCATCATTTCTTTTACAACGGGAGATCTGTTTTATCGTTCAACATGGAAATCAGGGAGGATACCATGATGCTCTCAGACGGTTTTGTTTCCGATATCGATGGTGCTGCGTCATTTGTTCCATACCTGAAAGATCTTGTGGACAGGAACATTTTCACCACTGTTGTTTATGAAAATGCACCGAAGCAGGTAATTGAACTCGCGAGTTCATCCGGTATACCTGTCACTGAAAAATCCTTCTCGATTGGTGAGATAACTCTTCTTGATATTTCACCTGAAAACCTGCTTTATTATGCTGCCTACAGGGAGGAAAAGTTGCACTCATCACCGGATTCGGTTTACGATAACATAAAGAACTCGCCATTCGGCTTTTTCAATGAGGTGGAGGCATCATATTCCGGGATATCTCCAGTTCAGCTTAATAGTTACATCAGATCGAGAATTCTGTATACGATAAGGGGAGCGTATGGGCAGTCCGTGTACGGTACAATCGAGACGGCATCCCTTTTCAGGAGTCTGCGAGATCGAAAGCTAACGGAAAATGAGACCCGTGTTCTCCGTCTCGTAATGGAGGCAAACGGAGTATCCGAAAGAGAGGTTATAATGGGTCTCAGAACAAACATATTTGGAATCGGAAGCACCCTGAAAACATTATTCCTCAGGTCAATTATTGCAAAGGATGCAAACAGAAAGTATATCTTCGTCCCGGAGAAATTTGAGAAAAGGGAAGCTTTCGCTTTATCCATACGCAAATTGATTGAAAGGTTCGGGTTCATAGACTGGGATAGATTTTCACGTTTTGCCGTTTCTGACAGTGACCAGGAAATTTTTGAAGAGATCTGCCGTGACATGACGAAAGCGGGGAAAATCTTCAAGGCAAAGATACATGGAGGATCCAAGATCGTTTACGCAACCAGGGATCTGATGAATTTCAGGAAGAAACCGCAGGGAATTCGAATAATAACGCAGAAGGAACTCATTTCCTTATATCTGCAGGACCTCATAAAATCTGCATATGGATCAGGTATGATCCTGTTGACATTGACGAAGAATGAAATATATACATTTAAGGAGAAACAGAAATCTGGATGGATGAGAAAGATATCCCAGCTGTCAGGGGGCAAGATCCCGTCTGATGTCAGACGGGAATTAATGAGGCATGGTTTCCTGCTGAATGATTGAAGTCTTTGAACACTGTAATATTTGCCACTTATGGATCATAACAGTTTATGGGTAAGATTTTATAAGGCCATTATCATTTTTGTATAAGAAATAAGCATGGTGGATTTTCTAATCTTTATGACCGGAATATCGTTGATACTTTCAATTTTCATGATAGTTGTGGTCGCAAAGGCAATCAGGGTAGGAGGTATGAGGATTTTTCGTTACCTGCTTGCATCTTTCACCCTCATTCTTATCTCAGATTTTATTCTTATACTGACAGCATTCAGTGTTTTCGGCACAACATATATAGATCTTTTCATTTTTTCCCTGACTGATCTATTTATACTGTTGATTTTTTATTCAGGGGTAGTTAGGGGAAGCTGATCTTGATAGCAAAGGGCGATACCAGGTCGATGATTCTAGATACAATTAACCAGAACCCCGGTCTCCACTTCCGGGAACTCCAGAGGAAATCAGGAATGGCGACCGGTCAGCTTGAGTATCACCTGTACCAGCTCGAAAAGGAGAATATCATAGTAAAGAAAAAAGACGGAAAAATGCTCAGGTATTTTTCCAATGTTTCCGGTACTTCCATGGAACGGAGTATTGTATTCTATTTGAGGAATAGAATTACGCGGGAAATCATACTGACATGCCTGGCTGGTAAGGGAACTGCGCCTGCAAAGTATGCTGAAAAGTGGTTACGTAGTGCTTCTTTCCGCGAGGAAATAGAAAGGTTAATCGATGAAGGCATAATAGTAAAGTCTAAGGAAGGTGTTTCACTTACCGACAGGCAGGGAATCCTTGATGTTCTGGCAAAATACAGGGTAAGTTTCCTGGACAGCATGGCGTCAGCCATGATATCGCTTCTTGGCCCCTAGAATTTTTTCCTTCTGTATGAAACATAGGCTGCGCCAATAAGCAGTAGGCCTGCGACTGAACCTGTTGACAGGTATTCGATGTTATCAACAAGTGTCTGGTATATCTGGTGAAGCTTCTGGTTGACTATCTTGAGGCCGGCTATTGTTTCATTCAGTATGCTGAAGTAAGGATCCTGAAAAATAACAGAACTTTTCTGGTTTGCTGAATACTGGAAACCGAGATATACGCCGCTGAATCTTTTCAGGATATATGCCTTTATTTCCTTTGAAGAATTATTGACTGTGTAGTTTTCAGGCCACCAGAATAAGCTCTTCGATTTTTTTATTGTGCTCCCATGTGTAAAAGCAAATCCCATGAATGGAGTAACTCCAAATTGCCCTTCGATGCCATCAAATCTTGGGGTTGTTCCATTTATGGAACTGTTGATCTGCTGAAGCAACTGCAGTGAGTATGATGGCTGCATACCGAAGAGCGAGGTAGTCAGTGATGGTATAATGACTGTAATATAATTCGAGATATAGAAGGTGGACTGACTTAAATTCGTAAATTGTGCTGAGTCGTTTGTGTTATTTGTATTCTGTGCATAAATTGTATCAACTATGTTCTTTGCATAACCCATCTGGACCGACATGGTCACCTGAGGATAGAAGGACGTTAGGTTATCATAGACCCCAGATACATTTCCAAGGGGTTGCATTAATGTTGGTGAAAGTGAGAATGACGAGTTAAAATATGTCACCGAAGCCGCCTGCTTAATATTCCAGTTTACCTTCTCAAGATTCGCACCGAAAATTGATATTGCTCCCGCTGAACCGAAACCCATTCCGTCAAGGTGAAGGGTAAGCAGCAGGTAGGAGTAAGATACAGAGATATCATTTCCACTGCTCGTATTGACTGAAATTTCCGGGTATGATCCCGTCGTAACACTGACTGATGTTGCCGCACCGCCGGCATACGCAGCCGGTGCTATCAGAAGAATAAGAACAGCAAGTATTGATAATATTTTCACTGAACTATTAACTCATATGGTAATTAATGTTTTTTGGTACAAAATCTGAACCGGATCTAGGACAGCTCTTCCTCGAGTTCCACGATAACCTGGTTGAGTACATCATCAAAAGTAACTCCGGTGAACTCTCTGAGACCCCCTATTTCAGTTCTAAGATGAGCATAAAATGTATCCTCGTCTTTCTCAAATTCAATGTTGCAAATGAGCTCTTCCATGTTATCAGGACGGCAATTTTAACTCAATAATAATCCTTTTGATTTCCATT
>JAJZLW010000087.1 GCA_021850505.1 Thermoplasmata archaeon | reverse complement strand
ATTACCAGCACTGGAACTCAAATTACGCCTTCAAGGTCAAAACCGCCCCAGAAGAACGGCTGAAATTGTTTACGGTTAAAGAAATCGTTGAAGACGATGACGGTCAGGCTCTGAAAGCATATTATGGAGATATTACAGAAAGCCAGTTGCCTGCCTAGGGGAAGCCTGTCCTGCATTTAGGTGTAGCAAATTCAAAGTTTATATCCAAATGGCAAGCCCCTTCCATCTCAATTTGCCTAGGCTTTTCCCGTTATTACTGCTGTACCTTTTCATTACCATCGACGCTTCTCTTCCACCACAGAAAAAAGCACTCGTTCAAAGGTTCTTGTTTTCATTTCACCCATGTTCTTATTTAAAATGTCAGGCCCTCTCAGCAATTTGCCCCCGATACAGTTTTGTTCCAATCGGTGACATGTTTTTAATGGAGGCTTCTTCAGTCAGATTGGTCTTTAGGATTTTCCTGTGTCAACTGAGCGAATCTGAAGCAATCTGTGGTATGGTCATTTATGAGTCCTGTTGCCTGCAGTAATGAATAACAGATTGTGGAGCCAACAAACTTGAAGCCTCTCTTCAAAAGGTCCCTGCTAACCTGGTCTGATAGGGCAGTCTTTGCAGGTATGTCCTTTACAGATGTCCATCCATTGACCAAGGGTCTACCTTCCACAAAATCCCATATGTATTTGTCAAATGAACCGAATTCTTCCCTGACATTGAGAAAGGCATTAGCATTTACGACAGATGCATTGATCTTCAGCCTGTTTCTGACTATTCCCCGGTTCTCCATCAGCATTCTTATTTCTGGCTCCCCATATTCAGATACAATTTCCGGCTGGAATGCATGGAAAGCAGCTCTGTACGCCTGCCTTTTGTGCAGTATGGTTTTCCAGCTAAGGCCGGCCTGCGCTCCTTCCAGCACCAGAAACTCGAAGAGAAGCCTGTCGTCATGGATCGGGGTTCCCCATTCAAAGTCGTGGTATTCAACATACAGGGGATCATTCAGGGGAACCCAGGCGCATCTGGATAGTTCAAGGCCGGCGGAAGACATTATCATCAGAATGACTTGCAATAATTGGTACTTTCCAAGATACAGGGGCAGTAATCGCAGTTTGGGCAATCTATATCTTTATATAAAATACGCAATTATTTTCCAGGCAAAAGAAAATGAAGAAGTTTTGGCAAGTGGCTGCTGTGGCATTTATTATTGCACTGATGGTTTTCAGTGCCACGCTTTATGTCCTGCCCAGGGAGATGAACATCAAACCACTTCAATTGAATACTCAGTATTTGCAGATTCGGAAGAGTGCAATCAAGAATGGCACTCCCGAGAATCTGAGCGGAATCGAACTCTTCTATTCCTATAATGTGAGTGTAATCGGAATAGGGAATTTCCAGTTTGCACTCATTCCAGCCTTTTCATCAGTTCCACCTGAGATAATCAACACATCTTCCATTGGGAGAACTCCAATCTTCATCCCTCCCCCGGTTGTGAATTTCCTTTTAACCAACGAAAGCAGCAATTATGCTGCAAATTCCATAGAATTCAAGATCATGAACATTAGTGTCTCCAGCAGGAATTACAGCATAGAAAACATAACATCACCATACGGCGCTTCCCCTCGATCGAATGGAGGCGTATACGGGAAGTATATCGGCCCTTCTTACTTACTCGACGCGTCCTTGAGTGGAGCAGTTCCCATTCAGTCGATTCCGGTTGGAAATTACACACTTGCAGTTACTATTGCCATATACCAGAATATTATAGGTTTTCCACCGCCCCTTCTGAAGATAGCCAGTTTCTCCATGCCTTTTATTGATATAGAAAACTAGTAAGGCAAAGAAAACAAAAAATTTGACTTCAATGGAGAGTCAGAGTTTTCTTTTGCTGAATTTCAATTTTCCGACATACTTCAAAATCCACTCCACCAGCCTCTGTTATGTCCTGACTCCTTCTTCAAGGACAACAATAAGGCCGTTTTCTTCAACAACAAATTCTCTTGATGAAAGCTAATCCAAATATACCATGAATTTATCATAAGACAGACCTGATTATGTGGCAAGCTTTGTCTTGTTCAGGGGAGCCCTCTTCTACGAGCGTCTTGATGATTCTTGCGATCTCGTAAAGGTCAGGTTTAAATTCCCGATCCCTGGAATTCAAGATAGAACCACCTAAGTTCCGTTATGAGGAGGCCGCCAATGGTACCGAAAACCATGAGGTCAGGATGGGAGAAGATGTCCTGCGCTAATGTGCTGTTTAACGGATATCCATTATTTGCCGCAAGGGCAGAAATGCCTATAATAAGCCCTAATGCCAGGGAAACAAATGAGCCGGCAATCCCTGCGTATACAATGCGGGGAGGTGAGGTTTCCGATGCTGCACCTTTTTCAAAACTGGAAATATTGCGAGACGTGATGCTCTTATCCTCTGGGAAGCATAAGTGTCTCCCCTAAAAATTTAGGTTGCCTGAGGTAGGCAACCCAAACCACTGTGGTATGCGGCAGCTTGTGCCTCTAAGCTGACTATGGAGGAAGAACGATTAATTGCCCCATCATGGAGCCACTGGAATCCATGGAAGGAGCTCCACAGTCACACATACATCCCCAGGTGTAATTTCCAACAGTGTTGAAATAGGTATATGCAACTTCTCTTGAATGTGGGAAAACCGGTATGTTCAGGCCAGTGCTGGTGGTGAATGTGTGGGATATATCCTGAGCTGATATTTCACTGACATATTGGACAGATTCCAATGTAAACTGCTGTGAGCTGCCAGCCGTGACATTGTCTGAAACAAGAATGGTTCCCCCGACAACGCCACTTACATTCTCTACTGATGGCATAAATGGCATGCTGGTCCCGGGATCATAATTGACAATAGTGATCCTCACCTCTTTCCCAAATGGCACCTTTATGACACTGGATGATTCCAGCACACCATTTCGTAAAACATAATAGGAGTAGATGCCGCGGGAGGTATTGTTTCCTGATGATTGCCTTTCTATGACAAGGTTGAGCTGGTAATAACCTGATGTTTGCTGGCTGTTATTCTGTGTAAAGACAAAGCCTAATCCAGAGAAAAAGACCACAATGATGAATGCCACCACTAATGCCGATTGAAGTTTTGCTTTCATTCATGTCGCCACCATACTAAGTGCCTGAGTGCAAATAAATTTTCCCTGTTAGTATTGATTTTGAAACCGGTGAATTAGCTCTCCATTGATAATTTATACCATTAAATATACCTCTTTGGTTGAGATACTCTTGGATATTGTAATATCTTCAAATTAAGTCGACTATTTTTACTTCAATTTATAGTTAGTTCAAATAGTTACAAATCTAAATAATTCCGCATGGAAGTATAGTTTAATATTTTTATTAGGTTGACCATAAATATTTAAAAGTCCTACTATTCAATGTATCAAAAGATGAGAAAGATTAATCTATTCCTCACGGTAATAGTTCAAATATACTGGAGAAACACAAGTTAACATGAACGCTTTAAATTTAAGAATCTTCGCAATAATTAGTAAAATGGGTTCAACCAATCAATTTTCTATCATTTATATTTTCAAATCTTTTCATAGACGCCAGAATATGTTTCAGTTTAACTCAAATTTATGGTGAATTCAGATGTGGCACTTTAGAGAATTTAAAGATGGTGAAATCATACATGATTCTCACGTAGAAGAGTTCTTTACTAAACAAACAAGTCTCGAAGCAGTAGTAAGGGAATCTATACAAAACTCGCTTGACGCTATAAGGGATCCACAAAAACCAGTGAGAGTTAGGTTTCTTTTCGCAAGGGCTCCAAAGGAGGCGGGGATATTCTTCAATGGACTAAAAGAACATCTTTTAGCATCTGAAGTTAATGCCGCTGCAATAGGAAACACTGGTTTTGAATTCTTTGCTATTGAAGATTTTAACACAACCGGTCTCACTGGGCATACCACTTACGATCAGTGTTTAGCCACAGGGGAAGGCAATTTTTGCAATTTCTGGTGGGTAGACGGTTCTTCAAGGAAAGGAATGATGAAGGGAGGAAGATGGGGGTTAGGAAAATACACTTTCTTTGTCTTTTCAGAATTGAAACATTTCTATGGACTAACTGTAACAGATGAAAGTGAAGAACAACTGCTTATGGGGCGGGCTCTAACAAAGAAGCACAGAATTGGTGGCAGATCATACTCACCAGACGGGGTTTTTTCAGCAGAAAAGTATAATCCAATTTCAGAAGTTTCTATATTAACCCAAGTTAACAATTTTTTTGATTTAAAACGAAATACCTCTCCCGGGCTTTCTTTAATCGTACCTTATCCCAAACCTGACAATCCCGACACCGTTTTTTCAGATGTCTTGAGCTATACTTTGGAGAACTATTTGTATTCCATGATTGCTGGAAAGCTTATAGTTCAAATAGAAGATAAAACAGGTGAAAATAATAAAGAGTTGGAATTAAACAAGTACAATCTCGTTCAATTTCTAAGAAATAAATCTAGTAAGGACGGATCCTTCAAGCGTTTAGAGAGATTATGTGACATTTATCAGAGAGTTTTGTCAAAAGATCCGGATTATGTTTTGAGGAAAATAGAAACTATCGATCCTACCGATATCATGGAGAATTTCGGCGATCATTTGGAAGAAGCTAGGCAAAAGTTCACAATAGCTAAACAACTTCTTAAAATTAGAATTTATTTTGAGATAACCTACGAAAATGCTGTGAATAATAATGACGCGTTTGTTGACCTCATAATCACTAAGGACTCAAATTTCAAGGATGAGAATGTTCAGTGTCTGAGAAATGGGATCAATGTGATAAACGGCATTGGTAATTTTGGAATGAAAGAAGGACTAGCTATACTTTCTGCTGAAGATAACTTAGCAGCTGAATTTTTGGGGGACGCCGAGAATCCTTCTCACACGGAGTGGAATTCAGGTACTGAAAGACTGCGGAGTGGGAAATACAAGTCTCCAGAAAAAACATTGAGAATTATCAAATCATTCCCTAAGAACGTATTAAATATATTGTCTATTCAACCAGAAAGTGAAGATCTTGGGGCACTTTCAACATTTTTCCATATTCAAAGTGGCATAGGCCGTCGTATCGGGCATCGATCTACTAAACCAGTTGTAAAGGTCAATAGAACTCTTCCAAAAATTCACATTGATAAATTTAGCACGGGTTTCAAGATAAAACTCTCTGAAGAAGGTAAGAAGAACATACCATTACAGGTGATAATAAGGACTGCTTATGATACAACAGATGGAAATCCATTCTCAAAATACAGTGAATATGATTACAAAATTGGGTCTGAAAAAGTTACTGTCGAAATAAATGAGGGGAGTATCCTAGAAATGCGGCTAAACATTATCACTGTTATTGCAGAAGGCAATGAATTTGACATTACAGTCAGTGGGTTTGATGGTCATCGGGACTTAATCGTAGATGCCCGATCAAAGGAGTTGCCAAGAGATGATTAGGCGTTTCAATTTTACCGGTCGAGTCAAAATTTTGCAGGATTCAATATCTCTTTCAATTAGTGATATCAATACCACATCAGTTGCATTCAGCTGTGAAGTAGCACTTCAGAATTATGAATTTCCTTCTTCAGCCAACATATTTGCTCAGGTATACAGCAAGAGTTACATAAGGCGTAGATTTTCAATGGGTACTATAGAAGAACCAATGAAGTTGACATCAGTTCCCATACCGGAGTTTAGGAATTTTCCTGCATTCAATCTCAGGATATATGTCATTGATACTAGTGAGCATAATAATAAGATTCTTGGTAGAAGTTCTATTGTGTTTTCTTCTACTGATGAAGATGGTGATGGAGAGTCCTCAATTCTTCCCGTCAGGTATGTTGATGATTTGGAACAAGTGTGGAAACTTGATTATGATGCGAATCTGCCTTATCTCAAGCTAAACAATAAAATAAATGGAATTCGAGAACTTGTAAACTCTAGTGAGTCATTTCGATATACTGTTTTACCAGCAGTTTTAAGAGAAATTCTCACTCACTTATTCATTTTCGAAGATAATCCATTAGACGATACAGATAATGAAGCACCAGAAGGCAAATGGGCAAAATTCATAAAAGATACTTTGGGAAAAGCAGAACTTCTAGAGACACTTTTAAACGAAGATGAAGATGAAACCAGTAACTCGTTAAAGAAATTCGAGGCTATAGACAAGATAGTCGAGTTCTTCACTTTAATGCATTTTAATAATGTTGATAGTTACAAGTGGGCGTGAGATAGGTATGGTTCAGATAAGGTTACTAAATTCAAATGGAATCCAGGAATTTAAAAGTTATCTTGCAGCGCTGAGAGAGGGAAAGAGAATAATGAGACCCAATCTAAATGACGCTGAATATTCCACACCATACCCGAAAGAGTGTGTGGTAGATGAAAATAAAAGTTTTCGTTCAAAATTTGAACTAGGACTATATATTTCACTCCTTTTCGAACACAGTGGCATATCCCGGGAGGAGGCAACTGCCAACACAGGTCTATGGAGTTGGATGGGATTCGCTTTTTTTGAGACTCTTACAATTGGACTAAGTAATAACTTAAAGTTAGGTGAGGACTATCGATATATTTATTCAGAAGATTATAGGAATCGGTATAGGCATTTGATTTGGCTGCCATATGATATGATCACGTTGCATGGTGCCTCGGCGTCTAGGTTATTCCTTTACAGACAATTGAATGTTCAAGGAGATTTTATTGAACAAATTGTTTCTAGAAATGAACTGTATTCAAGCAAAGGGGTCGTGGAAACTGCAACCGCACTTTATTACGATACGCATACGGATAGTGGAAAGAAAGGGGCACAAAGTAAGGTAAGAAAGGGGAATCTGCGGAGATATATTTCCGTTTTAGACCAATTGGGACTTACTTATGATTTATATACAATGGCAGCTGATGGGTTACTTTCTTTACTCCCAGATGAATTTGATCACTGGAAATCTTGACTATGAAAGCACAGAAATTTGCAAGGTCGTGATTAAATGTTCATTTGGAATCATTTGATGAGATCCCTTTAATTAGGGGTAAAAGTGACCTATCCAAGTCCTCCATTATTTCGCATTCCCATAAGGTGATGACATGCCAACCTTCAGACCTTAACTTGCTGTTCACCTTTAGATCTCTGTCACGGTTTCCAATTAGTTTGTTATACCAAAAATCGCGTCTTGTGCTAGGAATTCTCGAGAGTTTACATCCGTGTAAGTGCCAGAAACATCCATTAATGAACACTGCGATTTTCCTTTTGATAAAAACTATGTCAGGTTTTCCTGTAATAGAATAGCGTACTCTGTATCGGAATCCTTTGCCAAAAAGGTATCTGCGAACTATAAGTTCCAGAGAAGTATCTGCTGATCTTATTTTGGACATATTTAAGCTTCTCTTCTCTTTTGAAATTCTGTCCATAGCTCATTTTCCTGATAGAAAAAGATAGCATTAACATTCTTCTAAAATTTTTGGGAGCGAATTTTGGTGCTGGCATTCACCCTAATTTCTTCAAGTAAATTTTTTACAACTTCCGCAATTTGCCCCGCTAGTAATGGGGGCACGGCGTTTCCCACTTGAGTAAACTGTGAGGTTCTGTTACCGCAAAAATGATAATTGTCTGGAAAAGTCTGAACTCGAGCTGCCTCTCTGATTGTGAAAGACCTACATTGCGTTGGATCCGGGTGTATGTAGTAATGGCCATCTTTACTTATGTGTGAAACTATTGTAGTACTAGGTTTTTCATACAACTGAACTCTAAATCTATCTGAAAAGTAGGCATCGTTGGACAATGCCTTACTTAGATTGGAATGCTTTGGCAACAAAGCCTCAGGAAACTCAGCCAATATGGGACTTTTGTGGTAGAAAGATCCGTAACATGAAGAAAAGAAATATCTCTGTAAGTCTGTTTTCATATGAGATCGAGAATAATGATCATAAGTTCCATTAAGCCTAGGATCGCTGTACCAGTCTTCTTGATAGAGTGGTTTTGTCTTCTCAGGAAGAAATTTTCCTCCTCGGTCATAGGGTGGAGTTTTCAATTCTGCCAACTTTTTAAGCATAAATTGCTCAAATCCAGTTAAATCCATTTTTTTTTGGGAATATTGAACAATTAAGTCTGTGAATTTTGATTCAATTGCTCCTTTCCATATTTCACCGGAATCTTTATCATCACTTACTCCACCTCTTATTCTAGGCAAATCAGACACAACCTCATCTAGCTTAATTTTTCTGTCATGCTGATACAATGGTTTTGGGCTGATGATCGAAAAATCTTTCCTCACTCCCAATAGAATAACTCTGTGTCTTGCTTGCGGAATCCCGTACCTCTCTGACTTCACAACAGCATTTCTTGCATTAGTTCCATCTAACTTACCACCATCGACTATTGAAAATATTTCATATTCAACTTCACCCTCATCATAATAAGCTCTATTCTCCCTTTGTAATGCTTGATTCGGAGACTTTAAATCGTTCAGGATCCTCTGGAACATTTCCTTTCTAAGGTAAGTGGCCGATAGGATACCCTTCACATTTTCCATTATAAAAATCAGTGGCTTGTGATCCGCAAGTATTTGCAAATACTCGATATACAGTGTATGACGCTTGTCCCAAATTTCGGAATAACCTTCTATGCCACAGTTTCTAGATCTGCCGGCAATGGAATATGCTTGGCACGGGGGACCCCCAATTAAAACAAAATCCTTATCTCCACCCAATGCAAGTTTTATTTTGTCACGCGTGTCTGATACTGCTTTTAGATCTTTGCCTAGCTCCTGATTCCAGCATCTTTTCTCGGCTTCAGCCAATTCATTTGGGTATTTTTCATAAAGTTGCTTCAAATCAATTTTATCATCCAAAAATTCATAGTATTCTTGAGGAAACTTGTCTTGAAATTGTCGAAGGAATGTTCTTAGTTTAAGGGTATCGAAGGCGTTTAAATCCTTCTCTACAGACAAAACTATGTCAAAGACATGGGAACCGCTTTCATAAACAGAGTGTGAAAATCCCTCGCTTAAACCCCCTGGACCAGCAAAAATGTCAATGACCTTTATCATTCTACCATCTCAATCTGATTTCTTCAATTTATAGTATGGTGAATATTTACTAAAAATATCCTCTGTCTTGAAATACCATCAAGGGCTTTCGTAATCTTATAAAATCACCAAAAAATCTCTTCACCTTTTAGGTTTTTAAGCAAGAAAAGACAGTTGAGCCTGCTAACTTTTGTCCTTTTATCGTATAGATTTCGATCATTTTATTGAAAATTATGATTCCATTTCCTTAATGTAAATTTAAGTGGGCCCGACCGGATTCGAACCGGTGACCTCCTCCGTGTCAGGGAGACATCATACCGCTAGACTACGAGCCCTTATTGTCCAAAGTGCACTGGAAAACTGCCTGCGGACTTCACTTGTATTTTAA
>JAJZLW010000113.1:4652-9839 GCA_021850505.1 Thermoplasmata archaeon | reverse complement strand
GGTTTAATCGTAGTTACATCCACTGTAGTTGTATTTGTTGTCGGTCTGATTATTGGTTTATTAAAGAAATAATTGAGATATTTTTATCTCAATGAATTTTCCAGTCTTGCTCTGAGATCGTAGAACTCTTTCCAAAGCACATCCGGCATTTTATCCCCAAATGATTCCAGGAATGGCTTTACCTCTTCGAGTTCCTTCAGATAACCAGTTGCATCAACACTGAGGATTTCACTGATATTTTTAATTTCAAGCCCTTGCCCTGCGAAATAATCTGCAGTAGGGATGTAACCAATTGGTGTTTTTTCAAACCCGGTTGTTCTGTTTTTTACTCTATCAATTGCCCATAGCATCACATACATGTTGTATCTGTAGCCTGGCCAGATGAATTTACCATCATTTCCTTTCCTGAACCAATTAACGTTGAATACCTTCGGTGGATTCTCAAGTTTTGAACCGAAATCAAGGTGATGGGCAAAGTATTCCGCCATGTTGTATGCAAGGAACGGCCTGATCGCCATAGGATCATTTCTCAGGGTACCTACCTTGTGTTCCGCAGCTGCAGTAGTCTCAACCCGCTGCATTGCCCCGACAAGAACTCCGTGTGCCCAGCTGAAAGTCTCAAACACAAGCGGTATGAGTGAAGCCCGTCTTCCGCCATAAAAAATTGCCGAGATCGGGGCTCCCGTGGGATCCACGTACAGTTTGGAAAGATGCGGATATTCATGAATTGGCGTGGTGAATCTTGAATTGGGGTGAGCAACCGGGTTAATTCCATGATGTTCTTTTCCGGTCCAGTCAATAACGCCAGCAGGAATTTCAGATAATCCTTCCCAAAACGGCTGTCGATCATTTGTCAACCCAACATTTGTAAATATTGTATTTTTTGATATAGTCTTCATTGCATTTGGATTTGTTTCCATGTTCGTGTGAGGTGCAACACCGAAAAAACCGGATTCAGGGTTGACTGCGTGCATACTTCCGTTTCTGTTGTGAATCCATATTATGTCATCACTGATCGTGGATGTCGTCCACCCAGCCTTCCTCAATGGATCCGGGGGGTCAAGCATTGACAGGTTTGTTTTACCGCTTGCAGATGGAAAAGCTGCTGACACAAATGTTTCCTCGCCAGATGGTGCCCTTAATCCAATAAGCATCATGTGCTCTGCGAGCCAGCCTTCTCTTCGTGCCCTTGCTGACGCAATCCTGAGTGCATGGCATTTCTTACTGAGAAGTGCATTTCCACCATAATTGGAGTTGACGCTTATTATAAGCCCGTCTCCTTCATTCTCCTCAGGAAAATGACAGATATATTTGTTCTTTGGATCCAGGTTTTTCATTGAATGTATCCCGAAAACAAAACTGCCGGTTCTCGCCATCTCCGAGGATGCCTGAATTCCGGCTTTGGTAATTACGATTAGATTCGCGACTACGTATAGACTATCCGTAACCTCGATACCTGCCTGTCCATACTCGGATCCATATGGTCCAAGCCAGTATGGAACAACAAACATTTTCCTTCCGCGATAGGAGTCTAGAAGAAGAGGAAATAACTTTCCCTTTGCTACATCTGAATTCATCCAGTTGTTGGTAGGGCCAACATTAGAAGTATCAGCGGACGTGCAGATATAAGTATCCTTTTCGGATCTCGCGACATCATTCGGATCGCTTCTGTAGAGATATGAATCAGGGAATCTTTCACTGAGTTTTATGAACTTACCCTGATCAACCAAATCTGAAGTGATTTTCTTGAGTGTTTTATCTGGATCTGATACAATTTCTATATCATCTGGACCGAGAAGTTTTATCGATTCCGCAATCGAAGAGAAGAATCTTTCAGCAAGCTTTTGATTTTTAGATATTAAATTCTGATACACATCGCTTTCAAGGATATTTGTTCCTATCCTTCGTGAAATGACGAATTGCTTTTCTGTCTCAGAAATGTCATATATTCCTAACATTCTAATGCAAATAGGGTTATAATATATAGTTTTAATGACTCGGCGATTGACGAACTTCCTAAAAATTCTTAATGATGTTGTTAAGCGAATTACAATCCCTGCATGATATGCTGGGCTGAGGTGGCTCATCGCTTTGTATTATTGAAACTGCCGTTTTAATGAGTGAGTACACCTCGAAGTCATTTTGCTTAACGGAATGCACGAACGGACTGAAATCAAGACTGATCGTATTACCTTCTTGCGATCTGACATCAATGTCCGAATCTGAAATATGAGGTTCAAAATAGACGAGAAGCAACTTGCTAATAGGCTTTATCTGGTAATCCCGAACCAACATTGCATAAGCCTGAAGCTGCAATTCATATTGATTTATCATATCCATTTGGGCAGAGGTGAATCTTGCAGCCTTGAATTCTGCAATTGAGAAACTGTTGTCAATATTCGAGAAAATCGAATCCGGCATTCCAGAAATATAACAGTTAAGTTCCGGAAAAAATTTCTCGTAGGTTTTATTATCACTATTTACTAATTTTTCAGTGTTTTCGAGTTCTTTTATAAAATCCCCAACAGTATGATTCTTAACTCTGTTGACAACAATTTTCTTCATGTAACTCTCTATATTTGCAAAAATTCCAGGAGGTGGAACCCTGTAGGGCAGTTGATTTTTTGTTTTTTTCTTTAGCCAGAAACACCGTGAACAGAAAGACTTCAATGCAATGCCCCCAATATCCGAAACTGAAAGCCGCACCAATTGTCCTTCCACGCATAAGAATGCAAAGAGGATATTAATAATCTGGTTCTACAGTATCTATGGCAATAGCAAGAATTGACTTTACAGGAAATATTAGCGACAGATTGGCTGCCAGAATTTCTCCAGCACTGGATTATATATCCGCGAAGAAAAAATATAGAGCACTGCTTCTTGTAATCAATTCTCCAGGCGGTGGTGCAACAGCTTCAGAGATAATCTCTCATAAAATTCAGAACCTTTCGGAGAAAAAACCCGTAATATCGGTCATAACAGGGTTGGGTGCAAGCGGTGCCTACTGGACAGCAGCTTCAACAACCAGAATCTTTGCATTGCGAACATCACTTGTGGGTTCGATTGGAATAATAAGTATTCTCCCATCTTTCAAGCAGTTCCTCGAACGACTTGGTATCAAGGTTGATATCACAAAGATAGGTGAATATAAAAGCATGACCTCGCCTTTTGAAGAGAGGACAGACCAGCAGAAAGCACATATGACAGAGATGCTCCAGGACGTTTTCGAGGGATTCAGAAACGACATAATACTGAAAAGAAAAATTGGGCCAGAAAAGATTGGGGAAATTATAAACGGAGACATTTTTTCTGCAAAGAAGGCCATAGAATACAATCTCATAGACGAAATAGGCGGTGTCGAAGATGCTATCAATTATATCAGGACTAAGCTAAAAGTTGGGGGACCTATTAAAAATCTCACACCGAGACCATCTCTGGTGAATAGATTCGTTGGAGGCGGGGTTAGAGAGTTATTAGAGGACATTATTATTCAATAAGATCCCGGCGGCAATGCTCTCGTTGATAAATCAATACCTGTCAAGATTATGACTATATAAATCTCAGGGATATACTTATTAACAGTGATATAATATTTAATTGGCATGCAGAAGAAGAGCCTGGTCATTCTTGTTGTTATAATCGTTTTGCTGGGCTGGCTCGTAGCTTCCTCGGTTCAGTCCTTCCAGCAGATTACGACAGGTAATAATAACACAAGTACACCGGGAGGATCAGGAAATTCCGGGACAGGCAGCCCGGGAAGCGGAGGAACGGGCAGTAACGGCAATGGTGGAAATGGCAACGGTGGATCAGGTTTTGGCGGCTTCAGCGGATTCGGTGGCTTTTCCGGTTGGCCTTTTTCTTTAAACTTCAGCGGTAATTTTCATTTTCCATCTTTTAATTTCCCAAAGTTAAATTTATCTTTTCTCAATTTTTCGTTTCCAAAATTCAACCTTAACCTTAGTTCCCTCAATCCTTTCGGAGGAGGCGGAGGCGGGGGAAAGGGAACTGGTACCGGCAGTCCGGGGGCAGGAAATGGTAAGGGCAGCGGAACCGGCTCCTCAAACGGCGGGAACACAATACAGAAGATAATACCGTTTGTTCTAAATCCGTATATTATAATTGCAATAATTGCAGTTGTATCTGTGGTGCTCGCTGTAACAGTACTTCGACAGCAGAATCGTAAATCGAATTCTTCTGAGAAAAAGAAGGAAGAAGAGGTTCTTGAAGTTGAGTTGCAGCCTGATATCGCACCAGATAACAATAAAACCATGAATCCGGGGTCACAGCTACCGCTTGAAAATCATGAGAAGATATCATCCATTCAGGGGTGGGGTGAAAGAAAGCAGTTAATTTTGCCAGATATAAAGGAAGACCTGCCCCTCATCTGGGCTCTTGACATACCAATATCAGTTAAGGTTCCAGAAAAGTCTGAACTGGTTATACCTATGAATCTGAGCAGGAACAGCGATGGTGAATACTCCCTGACATTCTCAGATCGATGCACCATGGTCAAGGCAGCCAATGGGCGAATGACTGATACCAAATGGTTCAGGTCGGTGGATTATTCAGATGACATCAGGAAATTTTTCCACATGAATTTCATGGACGAAAACAGTTCGGTTAAAGACAGTACAACGCCGAGGGAGTTAATTGAGAAGATTATTAAGGTTTCTGATCCATCTGTGTCAACGCAGCTTGAAATTGTGCTTGAGAGCTTCGAGCGTTCTTTCTACGGGCATAAACCGGTAGGCAGATCCGATTACGAGAGATATTTAAGAGGCCTTGCATCCTCCGTACCAAACGCAAAAATTATCATCTGTTCAGAGGATTGACCTTCAAGATGGTCAGCAAATTAAGAAGTGCAGTTTCCGCCACCGCCAAATATGCCATCTCAATTGTTGTGCTGTCAATAATTCTTCCGGATCTGATCACGTCCGTATCCAAGCTGTATCTGGTATCAGACATCCTGAGCTTTTTGCTTCTTCCACTGATCATTGCTTACGTCGGCAGGATTCTTCAGATATTAGGATTGATAATTTCAGGAATCTTTGCTAAAGTCATCCTGGCAGTTACAATATATGAATACCTCTTTCTAACACTTTTACTGTCCCTCATCGGCTCATTTTTCCATTACAAGAATATTGGATCATTCCTGCTTCCTACCCTCCTTTTGATGCTTTCAATATC
>JAJZLW010000113.1:0-4552 GCA_021850505.1 Thermoplasmata archaeon | reverse complement strand
TCCTGGCAGTTACAATATATGAATACCTCTTTCTAACACTTTTACTGTCCCTCATCGGCTCATTTTTCCATTACAAGAATATTGGATCATTCCTGCTTCCTACCCTCCTTTTGATGCTTTCAATATCGACCGCTATCTTTGGCGTTAGAATTTTAGATGACGGAAAGCATGTTGGCGCAGGCTCGTACTTCACCCATTCCTCAAAGTTTGTTTTTTCGCTATCAGTGGCCCTGTTTTTCTATAATTTTCCATACGTAGTTTACATTGCTCCAGTTTTTGTTGCAATATCTATCGCAGGCTTCCTTGTTTCAACATGGACATTTTTTTACTCATCCAAGAGGGAGAATCTCAGTTCATTTGCCAGGTACCTAAAATTCCACGGCGGTAGATGGATATCTATTGCAGCAGCGATTGCATTTGTATACTCAATAATAGCAATTCCGAAACCTTCCTACTACAACAATATTATAATAATAGCCTTCCTTGTAATTGTAGCACTGGCTATAATTTACCTTGTGATGAAGCTTTATGTCCTCACTTCAAGGTTTGTTGAAAGAATTACCTATAAATCATATAAGAAATTTGAATATTCTGACGAGGTCGTTGTAAACCCGGAGATGAATTTTCTGATAGATGCAATAAAGCAGTTTATCCTGAAGGGAACATCAGCATCTCTGCTAATTGCGCTTTCCACTATACTCTCCCGTGGAGAGAAGAATTTTACTGAAATAGAGCACATACTTTTACCGATTACTTCATACACCAAACCATCGTGGGAAGACTACAGCCTTCTCAATGCAAGGAAATTAATAGAGTATGATATGTCAATCAGAAAGAATGTAGTACAGAGTGTTATATCAAAGATATCTAATCAGGAGGAAAATGTAAAATGGAAACAACAGCAGAACCCGGTCCAGAGTTGAAGCCGGTCATCGAGAAGATTGGAAATGCAAGCGAAGAAATAAGAAAATATTTCCTTGGCAAGCAGGCTGTCGTAGACAGGATCCTCGCAGCTATTTCCGCATCCGGACATGTCCTGATGGAGGACAATCCCGGGGTCGGTAAGACATTTCTTGCGAAGCTCTTTTCAAGGGTTCTTGGCCTGAGTTATCACAGGATTCAGTTCACACCGGATCTGCTTCCTAGCGATATAACTGGTACCAAGATTTGGAGGCAGGAAAGTGGAACCTTTGAAACAATCAAGGGACCGATATTCGCGAATCTTATCCTGGCAGATGAAATCAACAGGGCACCGCCAAAGACGCAAGCCGCTCTTCTTGAGGCAATGGAAGAAAAACAGGTTACAATAGAGGGAGAAACATACAAGCTTCCAAAACCTTTCATTGTGCTGGCAACCCAGAATCCAATAGAATTCGAGGGAACATATCCGTTACCTGAGGCTCAGATGGACAGATTTATGATAAGACTGTCGATAGGATATCCTGAAAACGAGGGCGATCTTCTGCGGAGAAGGGTTTCCTGGCAGTCAGATGATCCGAGCGCAACCGCCTCTCAGGTACTGGATCCAGAGACAATTATCAACATACAGAAAATCATGGAGACAAAAGTATCCGTCAGCGACGAAGTTCTTTCTTATATAACATCATTCACAGTCATAAGGAAGGATGATCGTGTTTCAGCCGGCCCTAGCCCCAGAGGTCTGATTTCCCTTCTAAGGATGAGCCGTGCCAAGGCGGTTATAGAGAAGAGGGACTTCGTTACACCGGATGATGTTAAATCAGTGATCCGTGAAACACTGGCACACAGGATAGTTTTGAAGCCAGAGATTTCCCTGGACGAGATCAGCACAGGTGCAATTGTGGACGAGTATCTTGAGAAGCTTTCGGTGCCCAAGTAGTTGGTCAGATGGAAAAACTCTGGACTAAGGGCTTGCTTGGTTTTCTCGCCATCGCGGCATCGTTTGGTATTGTTGCCTTCCTTTCCGGCTCACTTCCAGCCACCCTGCTTGTGATCTTTCCAATTCTGTTTGTGGGCATTATGTTCATATCTGACGAGGAGGGCAGGGTCGATGTTGAGATAGATATGCCCAAAAAGGTCAAGGTGGATGACATAGTTGAGGTGAAAGCACGTATAATCCTGAACAGAGGGGCAGGTATTTTTCTCTTCGAACTTCCTTATTTTGAGCACTTTAAGCCTGTTGATGGCTCAAATGTCAGGGTTGTTTTCAAGGGTCTTCGATCAAGGGTTTATGATCTCACATACAAGATTCAGGCAGCGAGGAGAGGCAAATTTTCATTCACTGAGATAAAATACACATATAATCCAACAATGGGAATCCTGAATACAAAGACAGGAAAAATAAATGTCAATGTATCCATAGATGTCATACCGAAGGTCGAAATTCTGAGGAAACGCGGCCTCAGGATAAGAGCAAGCCTGCTGAATCCAAGGAGCGCAAGATCAAGGATTGGTCCAGCCTCAACAGATTTTGACACGATCAGGTCATATGTCCCCGGTGATCCATACAGGACTATAAACTGGAAAGCTACAGCCCGCAGGACAACATCAAACGCACCACTTGTAAACCAGTATGAGAGGGAAGGTCTTCACACTATTATGTTTGCCCTCGACAGGGGACATACGATGCGGCAGGGTACAAAGGAGGACAATCCTCTCGAGAGCTCAATCAGATTAATACTTTCATTTGCTAGCCTTCTATTAAACTACCAGCACAACGTTGGTTTCTGGGTTATGCAGAAGGATAAGAACGCAAGGAAAAGCATAGTTGTGCCTGGATCCGGTATGGAGCAGTATATAAGGCTGAGAAGAAGTGCACTTCTGGTTGAACCCCTGAATCGGATCCTCTCTTCCTACAATAAAGACAGGGAGTTTTTCGCAATAGCGCGCGAAACTGTTCCAACGACATTTCTTTTTACAAGCATAACTGAGACAAACGCTGATACTCTTTCACTTATCTGCAGACAGATAAGTGGTGTTTCATCCAGGCTTATCGTTATTGATGTGCTTCCATATGGAATATATGGAAAGATGTCCCCATATTCAATCTCATCCATCTATAATGAAAGCTATAACAGCAAAGCAAGAAGAAAATTGTACTCAAGATTCTCAGGTTTTTCAAAGATTATTCCTTGGGATCCTGAAATAACCGGCTACGGTAAGATCATATCGAGGCTCACAGGCACACTGAGGTAAATATGAGATCTACTGTTTCTTTGCTGTTTGGTGTAATATTTCTCATATTGCCCGGTCTGTTCATTGCTTCTGTCGGCGGCACTTCTCTAGTACTTATATTCGGTGTACTGGAAATAGCCTTTGCTCTTGGTTCTATTGTATATGCCATTAAACCGGGACGAAAAAACCCGCTCAAATTTCTTGCCTTCCTTCCTGTTATTTTACTGATCATATTCAGCAAAGGCTACGCTGCCAGGTACATACCGATTGCGATTGGAATGCCGCCCGCTGACCTTTCATTTCTTATTGACACTGTTTTCCTCGCAGAATTTGGTCTGATTGGCATGATGTCATTTGAAACCGCAAATTCACTGACTGAGGTCCTGAAGAGAGACGGTTATGATGAGGATGAATGGAGAAGAGAGATAGGAAGGCTCAATAACTTTTCCCTTGGGATTGGTCTTGGTGCAGTTGTTTTCTCATATCTAATTTACCTGTTTATCACATCCGTTCCGGTACTTAAGATAAATCCACTTTTTGCTCTGCTCATATTCGGCGTAATTTATTTTGCAATCACAAGGTTTTTCAGCAGATCCCGGAAATCTACCGGTTAGGTTTCGTTTCTTCCAACAGGTATTTTCTTCATCATCTCTGCCATCTGAACGGCGTTCTCGTCCAGTTCAGAAAGATGTGCTATAACGCTTTCAATATCCTCTCTGGGGTGATTCTGGCTGAGCTTGAACTTTCCATCTATCCTATCTATCTTTATCCTAATACCGACGATCTCGGATGTCATTTTTTGATAATATGATTCATTCTCCTTTTTCATACTGGACCATCCCGGATCATGTAAATCAGAGAGTTTCTTTATTATTGATAATAAAAGATCATGGTTAACAGTTTCTGACACGCCACTCACCTTAACTATCACATAATTCCACGTTGGAACGGATCTTGGGTCCATATACCATCTCGGTGAGATATAATGATGGGGGCCCTGAAAAATAACTGTTACTCTGGATCCGTCAAGATACTTTGAGTGTTCATTTATTCTTGCTAAATGCGCATATAATACCATACCAGTGCCTTCACTTTCAAGAATAAAGGGTAAAGGGGTAACATAAATTTCACCTTTAACATCACTCAATAGGATACCGAAGCTGTAATTTCTGATAACATTCAGCGAATCCTCATCAGAAATGGGCTTGAAATATCTCGGTATAAACATCTTAATAGATGTCTATTGTGCTTAATAACATTACATCAACACAATTTTATGAATGCTTAAACTATGTTCATTCATGATTATAGATGAAATGAATTATTGTTCTGATCTATCCTTAAAGGCAAATAATAAGGTACTGGATGCCTGGGTCAAGACCAATGACAGATCAAACAT
>JAJZLW010000001.1 GCA_021850505.1 Thermoplasmata archaeon | reverse complement strand
TCTGGCATTGCATAGTGTATATCGCATCTCTCGACACGGTCAACATCGTATGTGTACGGATCCATGAAGTGCATGAAACCAACAAACATAGACTTGTAGTGGAATGCCTTAAGTCCGTGATAGTCACCATCAGTGAATGCATTGTAAACCATATCCTTCAATTTGAAGTCTTTTGGTGCCTTTTCGTAATCGACGAACTTACCAAGATTGAAGAGCAGCTTTGAAACAGACTCAACTTTCTTAAGTCTCTTGAATGTGGATCCCTTCATCTCATCCCCAAGCTCACCCATGTACTCGAACATTCCTCTGACATCTATGAACCTGGTAATAGGTGTAACCTTGTCACCATCTTTGAAGATGTAGGTACCCATTCCGCAAGCGAAATGTATGGACAGCTTATACATATCTTTGCCTTTAAGTGCCTCGACAAAGTTTGATACCTTCGTGGTGGAAGGAACAGTGAAGAAATCCTCTCTTCCAATCATGCCATCAGTCTGCTGCTCAATCTTCTTGATGCAGCCAGGGATAGTAACTCTCTGCTTTTCCCTCATCCTGTCAGGCATTCTGCCAACAAGACTTACAGGCTGGAAATTGACTGCCCTTACTACATCTATGTTTGAGAGACCAAATCTTATAATGTCACCAAGGTAATGATCGTTTATCCCACCTATTACGGTAGGAACCAGAACAACACCGAGTGGCGCATTTTTATAGTTCTCAAGAGCTGCAGGGATTTCCCAGAAGTTCTTAGGGTTTGATCTGGGAGTTGGGCCATCAAAAGATGTGTATATGACATTTGAACCAACTTCCCTGACCTTTTTGGGGAAATCAGGATCGAATGCTGCCCTTACGCTGTTAGTGTTAAGCTGTATGTGTTCATAGCCCTCTTCTCTGGCTATTTTTATTACATCTATTATATCGTCCCTGATAGTTGGTTCTCCACCAGTTATCTGGACGGCATTTGCACCAACAGGCTTCTCATTCCTCATTCTCCTGAGCATCATTCTTATCTGGTCCTGTGATGGTTCATAAATTGGCTCATCCTCCTTCGCGTAAAAGAAGCAGTACCAGCATGATAAGTCGCAGCGGTTAGTTACAACTATGTTTCCAAGCCCAGTGTGAGATTTGTGCTTTACACAGAGTCCACAGTGCGTTGGACATATGATTTTTTCCTCAAGCAAGGCAACGTTTGGGTTAAGTATCCTTATTCCCTTGTCTGCCCACTTCTTGGCCTCCTGGTACATATCATAATCTTCCCAGTATTTCTCCTTTGTTATGCCGTGCTCTTTGCATTCCTTAATTAATTTCACTTCACCTGCATTCTCATAAACAATTGCAGGTATCCTCATCTGATCGAATTTCTCTTCATCAGCACACAGTGGGCACAGACTTTCAGTTACCCTCAAGATAAGCATGTCAGGGTTTATCAGATTACCCATTTGACCAACGAACTCATCCACCGTCTTGAATGATGCATTCTTACTTATCTCGAAGTCTGCAGCAAACCGAACCTCTGGATGTTTATTTATTTCTTCAGCTACAATCATTTCAGCTTTCTCCTATTTTAGACACTTTAAACATTCCTATATTAAAAGATTTTTGTTGTCCAAAATACTAAAAACCTAAAGAACTGTGAGATTTGCAGATAAATTATGCCCCTAAATATCCACTTCCGGCGCAGCGCTGAACTGATTATCCACCTATATTTATTATTGTTTAGTTCTATTTTTAATTTTTTCAATAACCTGTATTTTATTAGCAATTTTCAAATTAAAATTTTAGTTCATAATATTATTGAATACATCCACACCTAAAGTCACGAGTCTCCGATTATACCAGCTGTTACTCATTGAAACTTTTTTAACATCTGAGTTATACACCACTTGAGCGGGTGTGGTGTAGCCTGGTAACACGCGAGCTTGCCAAGCTCGTGCCTCGGGTCCAAATCCCGGCACCCGCATTCTTTGAGTTTTTAATACAGATTGAACTTTCCTTTCAGGTATCAGAAAATCAAATTTGTACGAATCCAATAATGTGGAAAGTAGTCTTATCTTTCAAATAGTCATGATAGTTATATAAGCGTTTTCGATATCTAATTCGATATCGATTGAAATCTGATGAAGTTTCTCGTTTTGACCCGGTTCATAAGATGTCCAGACGCGAATTCTCAAACCTGAATTTTGTGAGGTCTTTCCGAAGGCACGGAGGAATGAAATATTACGTTTTGTGGCTCCTGAGCTCAAAGGCTATGAAGGGTTCAGAGCTAATGGATGAAATCCAGACACAGTCCATGGGGTGGTGGAGACCAAGCCCTGGAACAATTTATCCTCTCTTAAATAATTTGGAAAGGGACGGTTTCGTTCATCGGTTGAAGGATTTAAAATACAGTATAACTGAGAAGGGTCTTTCTGAAATTGGTATTTCAAAGGACGGTAAGACAAGGGATGATGATGAAAACTGGACCGCAGGTAAAGTGATCTCTGAGATGGAGGGTTATGTATCTTATCTGGAAGAAATTTCGGGCGAAGTTAGCACACATAAAAATAGTATTGAGGACATAATAAAAAGACTCACAAAGCTGATAGAACCGACTGGGCAAGAAAAGAGGAAGGTTAGAAATGGAAAACATAATTGAAACCAATGATTTAACCAAGATTTACAATGGAAAGGTAAAGGCTGTAGATAAACTGAACATCCAAATACGGGAGGGGGAGATTTACGGTCTCCTTGGACCAAACGGGGCAGGTAAAACAACGACTATAAATATGTTAATTACGAGAATAACGCCGACAAGCGGCACTGCGACTGTAGCAGGATTTGATATAAGAAAACATTCGCTTGAAGTTCGTAAAACTATCGGTGTTGTTCCCCAGGATTTGACCGCAGATGAGGATCTATCTGGTCGCGAAAATCTATTGATGGTCTCCCAGTTTTATGACGTTCCAAAAGATGTTGCAAACGACAGGATTGAAAGGTTGCTGGGGCTTGTAGACATGACAGAACCTGCAGACAGGTTAGTCAGGGGTTATTCCGGTGGTATGAGAAAACGTCTTGAGCTCATTGTTGGGCTTGTAAATGAACCTAAGATACTTTTCCTAGATGAACCAACGCTGGGTCTTGACGTGCAGACAAGAACGCAGATGTGGAATTATGTAAAGGAGATACAAAAGAAGCTGGATGTTACTATAATTCTCACTTCACATTACCTTGAGGAAATAGATGCTCTTGCGGACAGGGTTTCGATAATAGACCATGGTAAAGTGCTGATCACTGGAACACCCAATGAACTCAAGGCTTCACTAAAAGGCGACGTCGTTACAATAACGTTAAAAACAGATGAGGATGTTGACAGAATGAAAAAGGCTCCAAATGTTGTCGAGATAAGTGAATCCGGGCCTAAAACATTAAGGATAAAGGTTGCAAATGCAGATGAGGACCTCCCTGAACTGATCAATTATATTTCTGACAATCATCTTTCAACAATCAAATTAACAGTACAGAAACCTTCCCTCGATGAGGTGTTTTTGGAATATACAGGGCGGGATATAAGGGTGGAGGAACCTGGTGATGCCCGGAAGATGATGATGAACATGAGGAGGGTAAGAAAATGAGCGGCATTGGGCCATTGACTGTCAGGGAACTAAAGAAATGGTACAGAAACCCTGTTTTCTTCATCACTGGACTTATCCAGCCATTCTTCTGGATTGCACTATTTGGCAGTGCTTTTGATATCACAAAATTTTTCCCGTCTGCGTCTACGGCGATACTTGACGGGGCTCCAGATTATATCACATACATCGTCGGCGGGGTACTTACAATAACAGGTTTATTCACTGCGATGTTTGCCGGCACGAATATAATATTTGACAGAAGGCTTGGGCCAATGGGCAGATTTCTGGCATCGCCAATAAGGAGAAGTTCAATTGTTTTCTCCAAGATCATTTCTGCAACAATCCGTGTGCTTCCCCAGGCACTTATACTCGTAGTTGCCGCTTTATTGATCCCAAACGGGCTTAAATTTGTGCATGGTTTCACGGTTCTCGACGTCCTTGTCGTAGTAACTGCGATAGTACTTGTATCGTTCATATTTGCATCAATATTCAGTGCAATAGCAATAAGGATGACAAATATGAATTCAATATTCGGTATAGTAAACCTTGTTAACTTACCGCTATTGTTTGTAAGTTATGCAATGTTTTCGCCTGCAATGATGGCATCATGGCTCTCCAACGTCGCAAAATACAACCCAGTCTCATGGTCTGCCGAAGCCATCAGGATGGTTATAATAAACGGTTCACTAACGCTTTCGCAATGGGACCAGGTCGGCGTATGGTTGGGGGGGCTCGCGATACTTGCTACATTTATGATCATGCTTACCGCATTCCTGGCAGAAAAGGAAATAAGAGACTGATTCTAACCTAATTTTATATTATTCCATCTCATATACGATAAATGCGAGCTTTAATCGTTGGTAGGTTCCAGCCATTTCATAACGGGCACTTTGAGGTCATAAAATCAATAATTAAGGAAAATTTCTCAGTTATAATAGGAATTGGAAGTGCCCAGTATTCGCACACACTGAAGGATCCCTTCACGGCTGGAGAGAGACACCTGATGATTTCATCGGCACTTGAAGAGGCGAAGGTCGA
The DNA here is from genome assembly GCA_021850505.1 of Thermoplasmata archaeon. The sequence continues at coordinate 5,517 of JAJZLW010000001.1, read as the reverse complement.
GAATTTCTATCTTGTCCCGATAGAAGACGTAAATTCAAATCCGCTCTGGGTTGCACACGTTGAAGCACTCACTCCAAAATTCGACAAGGTATTCACCAACAATCCACTCGTTAAGAGGCTTTTCAGCGAGAAGAACTATAAGGTGGAATCATTTGGTCTGCTTAACAGGTCCGACTGGTCAGGCACAAGAATAAGGGAAAAAATGCTGAATGGAGAAAAATGGGAGCACCTTGTGCCGTCTGCAGTCGCAAAGGTAATCATGGATATAGACGGCATACAGAGGCTGAAAGACCTTTCGGTCTCAGATGAGGATTAATCATACAGCATGTTCTCTTCTACTTCAGCTGCCTTTATTATGTAATCGATGACCACAAACTCATCCGGCTTGTGGTAGGATTCTGGAGCTGATATCCCCCACACCACGGCATTGATGCCCTTTCTCCTGAAAAAGGCCGCACACGTACCTCCACCGATGCCAATCGGTTTTCCTTCTTTGCCAAGAATCTTCTTTATTGTCTCGTTGAGAATCTTGTATACCTCTGAATTCGTGGATGTAGGGTGAGGCGCCTGTTCTTTCTGGACTGGCTTTATATTTATCTTAATTCCCGTCCTGTTTGTGAATTCTGTAGCCTTCTCTCTCATGAAATCCATGAGAAGATCCAGGTCATATTTTGGAAGAACCCTGCAATCCATAAAGAAGACGTCCTTTCCGGGAATTGTATTGATATTTTCAACATTTTTTTCATGTTTTGTTATGGCGAAGGTTGATTTGGGGTACTCAAAAGTTTCATCCGAATCTGCGAAGGTGGAATGAAGCTGTTCGTCAAGCATTGTTAAAAATGCCATTGCGTTACTCGTTGCATTCAGTGCAAGATCCGGCCTGCTTGCATGTCCCTGTTTCCCTTCAAAGGTAAACTGTATCCAGAGTATGCTCTTTTCTGCAATCTCTATAATAAGGCCATCTGGAGTACCGGAATCCGGTACTACAACGAGATCATTTTCGGAGAAGATGTTCTTGGTGAGTAGGTGAGAAATACCATATTCACTTCCAGTTTCCTCATCGGCCACAAATACCAAACCAAGGTTGTATTTCATCCTTGACTGATCAAGGTGCTTCAGGATAAGGAGAGATGATAGTATGCCCTCTCCGTTGTCTGCAGCCCCCCTTCCATACACCCTGTTGCCTTCGATAGTTGCAGTGAATGGCGGCCTAGTCCAGAGCTCCGGTGATCCCTCTGGAACAGTGTCTATGTGAGATACCAGCCAGAGAGTCTTATCCTTGTTACCGATCTTGAGAACAATGCTTGATCTCTTTTTCCCTGAACTATCAGTAGTATCATATCTGTTATAGTTTTCGAATCCCATTTCCCTGAGTATATTGCATAATTCATCGGCCTTCGCGCCTTCTCCTTCGCCACCGGAAGATGGAGATATTGATTTTATCGGAATCAGTCTCCTGAGCATTTTAATTACAAATTCTGTATCTTCATTCTCTACCGCAACTGCCATAACAGTTCAATATACGAGAATATAATAATTTAACCTGAAATTTAGAGTTTCCATTTGACCAAGTCTAATGTAGACTTTTGATTAGGTTAATAATTAATCTGAGGATGAAGATCTGCTCAGCTTTCTGTCAACCAATCCTAAAACCCCAAAAACGATGGCTACAACAAAGAAGAACACTGAAATACCATTTGATGAATACATGTCAATGTAGCCGTTACTGGTATAAAAACTAACATTAAACAGAATGAGTGAAATCCCACCTAAAATGAAGGATGCGACCGATATTGCCTCAAAATATTTCATGAATGCACTACTGGTTATTTTTATATAAATGTTTTTGTGAGGTTTTCCAAATATTCATTCTCCTGACTGCGTGAATGGATACACTGTCATCTTTTAACGTTTGTATAAAAGGCCTTATACCTGTATTTCTTCGAATCTGGTAGTTTTTTGCCATTCTCGTTTTCATAACTTCTAATGAACGTCGGGTTTCCGAAGATATCAAAAAGGGTCTCATCCTTACTGTTCAGTGTCAACAGGTACTTTCCCTTAAGTGTTTTAATCAGTTCAGCCAGGTCAGCGAAATCCGTTTCCCTGAAATCGTAATCATACCATATCTTACCTGGATATGGAGGATCAAAAAAGAAGAAAGTCCCAGTTTTATCATACTTCGAGATCAGTTCTCTGAAATCTATATTATGTATCGTCCAGCCAGATATGTTTTTTGAAATATCGTCATAGATTTCAAGCGTTCTTTTTAGGTACGCCTTATAGGCCTTTTCTTTTCCAGTAGAATAAGTTCTACCCATCCCTCCAAACGATGTCGAGAACGACACTACGTAATTTACTGCCTTTTCTATTGCATTCATTTCTCTTTTCGACACTGCCCCTCTTTTAGAATTTACCCCTTTTCCTGAAGTATTTAAAATATCAGACACTTCCCTTTTTAAAGCTGACTTGAATTCAAAAGTATGATGTTTAATTGTGGAAAACACCGCTACAAGGTCACTATTTATGTCGTTGTAGACAGGCATTTTGGAAGGTATATTAAGCAGTACAGATCCAGATCCCCCAAAAGCGTCCACGAATACCTCACAATTAGAAGATCTGAAGATATCTTCGATCACAGGAATTATGGTGAACTTAGCCCCGGGATATTTCATCAGTCTTAGATAAGGCACTGAAACATTATTGCTATGGACTCCTTAACATTTTTCTGTATTGAATCTCAAAGCTCATCTCAATATTTCATATGGCTGTGTATCAGATCCGATTTCTAAAAAATATCCATTTATTGACAGGCATAAACATACAATCCTTCTCCTCTCAGTTCCGTTGGGAAGCAAAACTGCTAAATCTCAAATATGCCATTAGAATGAGCGGCAAGGATGATCAACAAAAAGACTGATTCCAGTGAATGGTATAACGAAATAATAGAACTTTCAGGGCTCGTTGACAAAAGATATCCGGTCAAGGGCATGAATGTTTTGCCTCCATATGGCTTCAAGGTCGTGAAACTTATTGATGATGCTATAAGAGAAGCTGTTAATGCACATGGCCTTCAGGAGGTCCAGTTTCCACTCTTGATAAGCAGGTCGCAGTTGTCAGTTGAATTCGAGCATGTGAAGGGTTTCGAGTCACAGGTCTTCTGGGTAACAAAAGGAGGGAACGACAAACTGGAGGACGAGATGGCTTTGAGGCCTACCAGTGAGGCTGCAATGTATTCCATGTTTCCTCTCTGGATCAGGACTCACGGAGATCTGCCGCTTAAAATTTATCAGATAGTTTCAACATACAGGTATGAGACAAAACACACAAGGGCATTCATTCGTGACCGGGAAATACATTTCTTCGAAGCACATACTGCGCATGTTGACTTTGATGACGCCGAGAGGCAGATGGATGATTACATCGGGATGATGCATGAATTAACTGAAGCACTCTGTTTGCCATTTACGATTAATCGCAGGCCGGACTGGGATAAATTCCCGGGTGCAATGTATTCGCTTGCATTTGATCTCATACTTTCTAGCGGCAGGAGCCTTCAGATCGGTACAATACATCAGTATGGAGAGAATTTTTCAAAAAATTATGGAATATCTTATTCCGATGTCAACGGAGAGAGAAAATATGTTTCGCAAACAACCTACGGAATGAGCTCCAGGCTTATTGCTGCAATAATATTTACACATGGAGACGACAAGGGCCTTATACTTCCTCCAGAGGTAGCACCTGTCCAGGCGGTGATCGTTCCTATACCAGGCGAAAATGAGAATATCAACTCATTTTGCACAAAGGTAAGGGATATGCTCGTAAATTCAGGGATCAGGGTCAGCCTGGATGACAGGGATAATTATACTCCTGGTTTCAAATACAATGACTGGGAAATGAAAGGCGTTCCACTGAGGATAGAGATAGGTTCCAGGGAAACTGAGAATTCTTATGTAACAATTGTTCCTAGGCATACGGGCAGGCGCTCAAAAATAGATCTTCAGGAGGCGGTCGTTAAGGTCGGGGAAGCACTGGATCTTATGCAAATTGAATTAAAAAAGAGGGCAGAAGAGACTGTGAAGAAAATGACATTCAAGGCAACTTCTCTTGAAGAGGCCAAAAACCTGAAGGGGATGATTCAGATTGCCTGGTGCGGATCCAGAGAATGCTCCGACAAGATCGAAGCGGAAACAGAACTCGTGTGCCTTGGTACGCCACATGGTAAAAAGGGGTCAGGCAGATGTGTGGTCTGCGGTTCACCAGGATTCCCAGCTAATTTTGCAAGGACATACTAGGATGCAGGCAGAAAAAAAATTGATAGCAACCGACATGGATGGCGTTCTGACAAAGCATCCAAGCAGCTGGGGTTATCTTCACAAAATTTTCGGTGTTGACAATTCTGCGATATACGCAAGGTATAGGGCAGGGCAACTTCCATATTCAGAATTCCTTTCTGCTGATGTCAGCCTCTGGATTGATAAATACAACAAACTGAAAAAGGACTATATAGTTTCCCTCCTGGAGAGGATTCCGTTGATGGACAATCTTTTTTCAGGTTTAGAACTTCTGAGGAAATCTGGCTTTACCATAGTTGTAATATCTGGTGGAATTTCATGGTTGACTGAAATAATATCCAGATCATTCAAATTTGATCTTGTTTTCAGCAATGAGATAGGAACCGACCAAGAAAATTATATTATACCACAGGGAAGGGTGAACGTGATACCGCGTGAGAAGGAAAAGACTCTGATGAAAGTACAGGATATACTTGGAATTTCTCCAGAAGACACAATTTCGATCGGGGACTCAGATTTTGATGCAAGGATGTTCCCGCTCTCAGGATTAAATATTGCATATAACCCGAATCAACCAGAAATCATTTCAGAATCAGATCTAATCATTTATTCAGAGGACTTTCTGTACCTTGCCAAATCAATTTTGCGAAATAGCCAGAGTTAAATATATTGTCTGTATAATACGATAAAATGCAAAAAATTGAGGTTGGTGCAGTTCAGGTCAAATCCGCTCTCGGAATTGGGTGCATTGATTCATTGCTAAATGGCGGCCTTGAAAATGGAATAATAACTGAGATCTACGGGGAGGGGGGATCCGGGAAGACGAATATCTGCATGCAGTTCAGTATCAACGTGGCAAAATCAGGAAAGAAGGTATACTATCTTGATTCAGAGGGTTTCTCGACGGAAAGATTCAGGCAGATGTCTATCAGTGATCCACAGATATACGATGAGATAGCACTGTTCAGGATCAACAGTCTTGAGGATCAGGAATTGTCACTTCTTAAGGTGCAGAAGCTCCTTGAAAAGACAAAGATGCCGGGCGCTGTTGTTCTTGATTCATTCACTGAATATTTCAGGCTGGAAGCAACCGGTGATTCACAGGCGAGGATTTTAGGTTTTCAGAAACAGCTCTCCGTTCTTATCTCAATTGCGTCTGATTTCAGTATACCGGTGCTCATATCAAACCAGATATACCAGGATATAGGAAGCGGCCTGCTCC
>JAJZLW010000134.1 GCA_021850505.1 Thermoplasmata archaeon | reverse complement strand
ATGGCGGCGGAAATCATTGCAAATATGCCAAAGTAAAGCGTTAATGACATCGCTTTTTGGATGTTCATGGAAGTAAATACACAGGTTGTTTATCAGGTTGATCCAGTATAAAAATTAAGACCCGTGGGAAGCAGTATTGTGGTTCTTAACGATGATTCTGAGTCATCAGGTTTTAACCCACGGACATTATCTAAAAAAATTAGAGGTATTTCTTATCTACGTAGCACCATTTCCACTTTCTGTCAGGGTATGCGGTCATTACTGCATGTCCTGTTTCCTGAAAGTGCCTGGTCGCATGCATTCCCTCTGAAGAATCGCAGCAGCCTAAATGCCCACAAACAAGACACATTCGAAGCTGAACGGTTTTAGTGCCTTCCTCAAGGCATTCTCTGCATTCTGTTCCTGCTGGTTTTACATTTTGATCTATCTGATTTACATGTTCGCATGTATCCATTGCTGTACGATTGCATTATTCGATTTAAGATTGATCCAGATTCAAAAAAAAATTGAAAATTATTTTTGTAAGCAGGACAGATACCTGCCTACTTACTTATCGTCTGAAGCTCTATGCCTTTGAATTTCCTTGAGTTCCTTATTCTTCTGACATATTCAAAGACCGCTGGCTTCATGTAGTTCTCTATGTAGTCCAGAATGTCCACGTCTGAGTCATATGCTTCAGTGAAAACAGCCGAAAGAAGGTATGGCATCAGGGTCTTCGCATCCAGGATGGTCAAGTCATGTTTTGCCCATATCTTGCTAACCTCGGACGCGATGTTTTCCATGCAGGACATCCTGTCTCCGGTTATTTCCCCTTTCTCAAATTTGTACGAGCCCTCGTTCTCTACTTTCTTTGCTTCAAAACTCTGTGCTTCAATACCATTGTCAGTCATTTTTTCACCTCCAATGTTATTAATGCAGAGGTGTATTTTATACTTCTATATAAATTTTGCTAAATATCTGTAGTAAATATAATATAGTGAATATACAAATTCAGGTTGTTTCGCTGATCTATCTGGATATAATCGTAACTATATCTTCATCTTCCATTTTGTAGTCCAGGCCTACTCTCATCTCAGCGGTCTTCCTCCTGCTGTTCAGAACAATCGCATACCTGAACGATGAAAGCATCTCCCTGCTGATGTGCCTGCATACATCCCTGACCTTTGCACCTCTTCTGAGTATAAGAGGCCTCTCATAATCTGTCTCGCCAGATTTTTCTCTCATATAGATCCGGAGAAGGTTCAGAGAATCATATATTCCAACTTTCAGATCCTCAACGCCGGTTCCTGTAGATGCTGATACGAATACATGCTTTATCCTAACTGGAAGCGAATCTTCAATCTTTTCGCGGTCATAAGCGAGATCTGATTTGTTTACCGCGATAAGCACTGGAAGATGAATTGTGTTTCCCCTTAGAAAATCGATTATGTCGTCAGCGTCCACAGCCTCCCGGATGTAAAGCTCACAGTTGGTTATCTTGAATTCCTTCAATATATCTCTTATCTCAGTTTCCCTTACAGGCGTTGACTTTGGTGAATAGACCCGTATCCCTCCGCTGTTTGTCTTTTTCATCGAAATGTTTTTCTTCTTCCTGCCAACGACCATTCCTGCGTTTCTCAGCTCCATTATGATGTTGTCAATGCCACCTGTTCTGACATCAGTAACAAGAAGAATCAGATCAGCGGCTCTTACAGCTGAGAGGACTTCGCGACCCCTGCCTGATCCGGCAGCTGCGTTTTCTATTATTCCCGGGAGGTCAAGTATCTGAATTATGGCACCCCTGAATTTCATGGTGCCCGGTATCACTTTCAATGTCGTGAAAGCATAACTCCCAATTTCGCTGTCACTGTCTGTCAGTCGATTGAGCAGGCTTGATTTTCCGACGTTCGGGTACCCAACAAGGGCAACTGTAGCGTCACCGCTCTTCTGGATTGAGAAACCTTTTCCTCCGCCTTTTCTGTGGCTTTCGGATTCGATTATGAGCTGGGACATCTTTGCTTTTAGAATGCCGATGTGGTGCTCTGTTGCCTTGTTATACTGGGTCTTTTTCAGCTCAGCCTGGATGTCCTTAATCTTATCTTCAATTGTGGGCAAAATTATCTCCCTTGTGTGATCATATAAGACCAGATCGATTCGAAATCAAACCTTGCCTCTTTTATTGGTTCAAAGGCAAGATCATTGAATTCAGAAACGATTGATTTAATGTCAGTGAGGTCAGACAGGATTGTGAAAGCAGATCCTCTTTCAGAAAGATGACTTTTCAATCCGCCAAGAAATCTTCGAATAACCGCAAAGCCATCGGGGCCACCATCCCACTGTTCAGATCCGGGCAGGTTGTCCTGTGTCGGCAGATAAGGTGGATTAAAAATGATTGTATCGTAAATACCGTTGATATTCTGGAACAGATCCGATTTGGTTATTCTTAAACTTATTTTATTAAGAGCAGCGTTTTTTCTGATACATTCAATTGCGGAATCAGATATGTCTGAGGCTTCAGTATCGAATCCTCTCTTTGCGCAGTAAATCGCCAGGATTCCTGATCCTGATCCCAGTTCCAGTATCTTTCCAGAAGGTTTTGCAGTCTCCATGAGAAGAAAAGTGTCTTCCGAAGGCGGATAGACGCCTTCGCATTCTTCAAAGCAGACGTCGCCATATTTTTCAATTGGCATGTGTCACAATAATGCATATCAAACTTAATAAGTAATCTTTTGTGCTCTTTACAGGAATAATGAATGGAAAATTAAATAATCCTGGAACATGATCGGAGCGGATCAATGAATTATACTTTGATTGCATTACAAAGGGTTGGTTTCACGTGGCACTGACTGTTATCATTGCTGAGAAGGCAGATGCGGGACGCAGGATTGCATATTTCCTCTCTGAAGGTACTCAGAAATCCAAAAAGGCTAATGGCACAAGTTACATAGAATTCAGCAGGGATGGGAGAGACTATGCTCTTATTTCTCTTAGCGGTCACATAGTGGAGCTTGATTTTCCAAAGGAGATGAATGACTGGAGCAATGTTGATCTCCACAAACTGATTTACTCAAAAATAGAAAAAAACATTAAGAATAAAACTGCCGGGAAAACACTGGCCGGTTTCGGACAGCCTGGTTCTGAATTTATTATTGCAACCGACTATGACAGGGAGGGTGAGCTGATCGGTACTGAAGCACTTGAACTCGCAGGTTTTGATCGTGAGAAAGGGAAATTCGAGGTCAAGAGAGCAAAGTTCAGTGCCTTGACCAGAGAGGAGATCCTTTCTGCGTTTGAAACCCCGATAAGCGTGGATTTTGACCTGGCTGATTCTGCTGCTGCGAGAGAGGAGATTGACCTGATTTGGGGTGCGGTTTTAACAAGATTCTTTTCAGTTTCCACAAAGAGGCTCGGAAAGGATTTCCTTTCCGTAGGCCGGGTACAGACCCCAACGCTTGCAATAATTGTTGATCGCGAGGAGGAAATACAGAACTTCAAGGAGGAAAATTTCTGGAGAATAACAGCGACTTTCTCCAAGAAAGGGAACTTTAAAGGAGTGTATAAGGAAGAGAGGATATTTGATAAGGCTGATGCCCAGAAAGTTTTTGATGCAGTCAATGGCAAGGATGGTCTGACTAAGAGCTTTTCCATGGAAAAAGTTAGGATATACAAACCGCCCCCCTTCAATACAACAGAATTTCTCAGAGAGGCAAGCAGGATTGGTGTTAACCCTGCCAGGGCAATGTCTATTGCTGAGAATCTTTACATGCGTGGATACATAAGCTACCCCCGAACAGATAATACCGTTTATCAGCGTAGTATAAGTCTCACAGGCGTTCTAAAAAAATTACAGAAGGGTGAGTTCAGGAATGAAGTGGAAAAGGTCCTGGCGCAGGAATCCATACGACCATCAAGGGGCAGAACTGAGGCAACTGATCATCCACCCATATATCCTGTCAGTTCGCCTAAGTCAGGTGAGTTAAAGGGCGATTTCCAGAAAATATATGAGCTGATTGTCAGAAGGTTCCTCGCCACCCTGTACAGAGAGGGTGAAAGAGAAGTCAGGAAAGCAGTGATAACGATAGAGGGATACGATTTCAACACTGAAGGCTCCAAGATAACAGATCCGGGATGGCTGGATCTATATCCATACAGGAAAGTTAATGAATCGTACCATCCCGATCTCAAAGAGGGTGAGAAGGTAAAGGCTGTAAAATGGGAGATGGAAGAGGATCATACTAAACCTCCACCAAGGTATGACATGGCGAGCCTTCTCAAGGTAATGGAGGATCTCCGCCTTGGCACAAAGAGCACCCGCCATGATATAATCCAGAAGTTACAGGACCGTGGCTTTATACAGGGAAACCCGGTCAGGCCTACTTACCTGGGAATTGGTTTCATCAAGGCTGTGAATACAGTCAAGTCACCAATATCAAAGCCAGAGATGACGGCTAAACTGGAGGAGGACATGGATCGCATCACGAAAAAGGAGATTACGAAACAGTCTGTTGTCCAGGAGAGTCAGGAAATGCTTGATTCTGCGCTTAAAGAATTCATAAATAACAGAGAAAAGATCGTTGAGGTCATTAACACCTCAGCCAAGATGGGGGATGTTGTAGGAAAATGCCCGATTCATTCCACTGATCTTGTCCTGATGAAGAGCCGTGACTCGGCTAAGATAAAATGTGTAACGCCAGGTTGCAGGATAGATTTTTATGTTCCTGCAAACGCGCTTGTGAAGGTGGAGGAAAAGAAATGCCCAGAATGTTCCCTCCCGTTGATAAGGATAATAAGAAGGGGACAGGCTCCTGAAACAAAATGCATAGATCCCGGGTGTATATACAATACGAAGAATTCCTCGCTTGGTAAATGTCCATTAGACGGCGGAGATCTCATAATTAGGCAGTCCAGGAGCGGAAAGAGGTTTCTTGGGTGCTCCAATTACCCAAAATGCACAAACACGTACTCGCTTCCACAGATGGGTTTTATATCTGCGACGGGTGAAATCTGCCCGGAATGCGGAGCTCCCCTCCTGGTATCGATAAGAAAGGGCTACAGATGGAAATTCTGCCCAAAGATTGACTGCAAGTATAACGGCAGGAAGAATGACAGAAAAAGCACAGCTCAGGTCAAATCCTGAGCTCTGGACAATAATCATATTCGTGGTGGCATCGATACTAGCGACGCTGTTCACGTATGCTTTGACCGATAGCGGTTACCAGGGTAGTACCAGTACAACAGAGAGCGCATCATACTTCATAATATACATACTTGCGACACTTGGAATAACAGGGATTGTCCTTCTTCTCGCAAGAAAAAACAAGGGCCGCTATGTGAGAACGATCTTTCTTGTAGTTATGATATATGTCATTTTTTTCGTCTCTCTTGTAATATCTGACGTTGTAGTAACAGCTCTTTTCAACTATCAGTATCTTTCGCTTTACCTGCCTTTTCCGGATGAATATCTGACCCTTGAACTGTTATCTTACCTGATATGGCTTGTGCCACCTGCTGCTTTCGGTTATCTCTTATTCAGCAAACCAAACTGGATTGTCGTAAATATAACAGGGCTGATCCTTTCAATTGGCATTGCATCGATATGGAGTCTTGTCCTTGGAATATGGTTCGCGCTTGCTCTTCTTGTATTAATGGCGGTCTATGATTACATTTCAGTTTTCAAGACAAAGCACATGGTCACCCTTGCGAATGTGGCAATAAATGAAAAAATACCCATGTTATTCGTTATACCCGAATCAAACGATTTTGACATGGATTCAATATCTATAGAGCACCGCGAAGGAAACAAGGCATTGCTGTTGGGATTCGGTGATATTGCTATACCCACAGTTCTCGTGGTTTCCTCCTCTGTTTATGGAATCCACAGATCATTGCTCTTCTTTATCCTGCCGCTTCTTGGGGGAATTGTTGGAATGACTTACCTGATGTTTTTCATGAAGAGAAGGCCGGCTCCAGGCCTGCCTGCCATAAACTCAGGTGTGATAGCCGGTTTTGCGCTTGCGCTTCTACTTGCAGCAATTTGATTCTGTATGGATCCAGACTCGTGATGTGGGATGTCTATTTTCAATCCGGTTATAATTAGTGGAGAAATGTCCTCTTGTTTGTGAAATAAAGGGGTATTTGCAGTTCCTCGCACCTCTTTATGACTTCTTCATCCCTTATTGAACCGCCCGGTTGAATTATAGCGCTTACCCCGAGTCTGTGGGCTTCCTCGACACTATCCGAAAACGGGAAGAATGCGTCTGATGCCAGTACCGATCCCTTTCCATTTGCCCCTGCCATTTCACCTGCGATCTTTAAAGCCCTGATTCTCGAGGTCTGTCCTGCACCAATGCCTACTGTGGAAAGATTTTTCGCTAAAACTATTGCATTGCTTCTTGCATGTGCAACGACCTTCCATGCAAAAATTAGATCCTCCATTCCCTTGGGGTCAACCGCAATCGTTGTTTTTTTCTCTAAGCTTGCAGGCATGACTGTCATAGGTGACTGGAGGAGCAGACCGTTGGAGACCGATCTGATCCGGTTACCTGCATCCCTTTCGAATACAGCTTTAAGTATCCTTAGATTTTTCTTCTTTTTAAGGATCTGAAGGGCCTCGGTTTCGTAATCTGGCGCTATCACTATCTCTGCAAAATGTTTGGACATTGCGCTGGCCGTTGGAACATCAAATTTGGCATTTGTGGCCATTACAAACCCATAAGCTGATTCCGGGTCTGCCTCAAATGCCTTTTCGTATGAATCGACAAGGGTATTCGCTGATGAGACACCGCAGGGGGTAAGATGCTTGACAATAACTGTTGTTTTCAGATCAAACTCAAGTACTGTCTCATAGGCAGAATTTGCATCAAGGATGTTGTTATATGATAGTTCTTTTCCATTCAACTGGGTTGCGTTCGCAATACCTCTCTGCGTGCCGTCCGTATAGAACCACGCACTCTGGTCAGGGTTTTCACCGTATCTTAGCTTCTTTCCATTTCTGTAGGAAAGGTATAAATCACGCGGACTTTCCATGCCGATCAAGGACCTGTTAAGAGCATTGTAGATTAAGATATCATAATCAGCAGCGGTTGAAAATGCCTTGAGTGCAAGGTACATTCTTGTGCTCTCTGATACAGTTCCGCTGTCTGTGATTTCCCTGGACACCTTCTGGTAATCTGCGATATCACATATCACTGTGACATAACGGTAATTCTTGCCTGCGGATCTGATGAGAGTTATCCCGCCTATGTCTATATTCTCTATCATACTTTCAAGGTTGTTTTCCTTTGCAGCTTCCGCAAAGGGATAGAGGTTGCATATGACCATGTCAAATTCAGGGAAATGAAGGTCTGAAAGCTGTTTCCTGCTTAGCTCGTCCCGCGGTGAAAGGATCCCGGCCATTACCCCAGGAGTAAGTGTCTTTACCCTTCCACCTACGAGTTCCTGAAAACCTGAAAGTTCCTTTGTCCCTTTTGCGTTTATTCCCTTGGAGAGCAGATATTGCTGGGTGTTTCCGGTGGCATAAACTGTATCGCCTTCCTTCATAAAACTGGAAAGAAAGCCCGCAAGACCTTCCTTGTCATGGCAACTGGCTAAGATATTCACACTTCTGCAATCATAAATTGATAATATTGTTTTCTAAATCCATTTACAATTCTGACACAAGGTGAATTTAGTCTGTCAATACTGACTGCAGGGTCATTCTGCTTAATCGGTGCAGAATATACGAACAAGATAATGAATTAAACAAAAGGAATGGACACGCCATCGCCTCTTGGATCTGAGCCGCCTGCAACCGTTCCATTTTCAAGAAGAGTTACAATCTGTGCGTGACCGAGTTGTGACGAGAACCCAAGGTTCCTGACTTCCCATTTTCTGAATTCTCTTTCTATATTCCTTTTTAGATCCAAGCTTTCGCATAAGAAGTTTGATGGTTTTTCGTAAATTGTATAGGGAAAGGCCCATCTTGGATTGTCCAGGATCCCCTGAGGATCAGCAAGTTCTTTCATAAGCGGAAGTATCATCTGGATGTGCAGCTGCGGTTGAATGTCGCCACCCATGGATCCAAAGGAGGCCCGGAATTGGCCGTTGTTTTCTAACATCCCTGCACAGAGCGTATGGAAAGTCCGTTTACCTGGTGCGAGAGCATTGTGGTGCTGCGGATCAAGGGAAAAATAGGAACCCCTGTTCTGGAGCACAAAACCTGTTCCCTCTGGAATTATCCCCGATCCAAAGCCCATATAGTTGCTCTGTATCCAGGAAAGGCTGTTTCCCTCATTGTCTGCAATGCAAAAATAGGTGGTATCCCCGCGATCCACGTTTGGAGATGCTCCGGGCCAATCTGGCCTGTCGGTGTTAAGCAGATCTTCAGCATAGTTTTTTGACGTAAAAAATTCCGGCAACTTATGGAAATCAGGATCGGTAATTTCCTGATCCCTCTTCGAATATGCAAGGAGACCTGTCTCCAAAAGCGTCTTGAAAGAGGAATGGGTAATTTTTTTATCCCCGGCGGATGCTTGTAGCAAATTCAGCCAAAGTATTGCTGTTGCACCCTGACTGTTCGGGCTTGTTTCATAGACAGAATAGTCGCCTATCTCTGTTTTAAGTGGCGGTCCTGTAGTAACGTGGTGTTTCATCAGGTCGGCATCGGAAATAAGACTTTCAGTCCCTTCAAGTCCTTTCAGTATCCTGTCTGCAAGATCGCCATCGTAAAATGACCGCAGACCGTTTTCAGCCAGAGAACGAAGAGACGATCCAAGGTCCTTTTGCTTGAAGACCGTTCCGGGTTCAGGTGCTTCTCCACTGGGAAGGAATGTTTTTTTCCATTCACTGAACTCAGAGAAGTATCGTGAGCTCCCCATGATCGAGCTGGAGTAATTGTGTGTTACAGGAAAACCATTCTCAGCAGCTTTTATGGCATATGAAAGAAGGTCCTTCAATTCCATGGTGCAGAATTTTCTGTGTATTTCATCCCATCCGCTTACAATACCCGGGACAGTTATTGCTGAATTGTGTCCCCTGCTTGGCAATGTTTTGAGGCCTGAATCTGTAAAGTAGTTGATGCTTGCACGCATGAAGGCCCTGCCACTGGCATTTAAATCAATGATTTCGCGATCGCCCATCCTGATCAAAGCAAACATGTCACCACCCAGACCGCATAAATTGTTCTGTGTAACGCACAGGACAGCGCTTGTAGCGACAGCTGCATCGGCTAAGTTCCCGCCTGACCTGATTATATCTGCTCCTGCCAAAGATGCAAGCTGACTTGAGGATGAAACAACACCTTTGATAGAATATGAGTTGGGCCTGGTTCGCATGTTCTAAAATCATATCTTTCCTAATAAGATTGTTATCCCCGTTTCATGGAATACAGGTTTTTGAAAATTCCGTTCATTTTCTGAATAATCATCAGGTATCGGTGCGATTTTATTTGAAAAAGATTTATGCACATTCATGATGTCGATCTGTGAAGGTTGGAGTTATTGGATTCCAGGGAGACGTCGCCGAGCATATGGAATTTCTATACAAACTGAAGGATGAAAAAAAACGTGATGTTGAACCAGTCTTAGTCAAGAGCAGAAGAATGCTTTCGGAAGTGTCGGCGTTGATAATTCCCGGGGGGGAGAGCACAACCATTTACAGGCTAATAAAGGAATACGAGATATACTGGGATGTTGTCAGAAGAGCGAAAAACGGAATGCCCGTGATGGGGACGTGTGCCGGCCTCATAATAGTTTCCAGGGATTCACAAGACCCCAGAGTGAGAGGCATGGGCCTTATAGATGTTGTAATCAAAAGAAATGCCTATGGAAGGCAGGCTAATTCATTTTATGATACATTGAAGATCAAGGGTATTGGGAGTTTTGTTGGAATTTTTATCAGGGCGCCGGTCATAGAATCGGCCTCTAATGTTGAGGTGCTTGCGACTTATGATGGTCAGCCTGTGATGGTCATGAACCAGTATGTATTGGGTTTGACCTTTCATCCTGAACTCTCTGGTGATACAAGGATTCATGAATATTTTCTCAGCATGGTTGGGAGAGAGGGGTATATTTCCACTGGAAGCCGGGAATGGTATGTGAGTGGTGTGGCATGAGAACACCCCTTTATCAGAACCATATAACAATGGGAGCTCACATGGTAGATTTTCATGGATGGGATATGCCTCTTTATTACTCCTCCATCATGAATGAGCA
>JAJZLW010000026.1 GCA_021850505.1 Thermoplasmata archaeon | reverse complement strand
TGGACAGGACAAATACTATGTAATCAGTGGCAACACCCAAAATAACAGCTGTAAGAGTATAATTCACAACATAATTGACATCGTGAACCAGTATGCCTGTTATAAAGATAGAAACGTATCCGAGAACAGTTGCAATTGATACCACAACGAGTGTCAGGATCGAAGCCTTATATGAAAGAAGAGTCAGAAATACAGCAATGGCAAGTATTACGAAAATAAATGCAAAAACAATTCCAGATCCTGAGGTTACCTGCTGAGTCTGATAAGCAATGGCCCCCTCTCCTGTTACCTGACCTGAATTTCCAAAGAAAGTGGTTGCTATCTTGTTAATTTCCGGATATGCATTCTGAGAAATACTTGATCCGCCAGAGGTCAATTCGTCAGTGCTCTGGTTAAAGTTTATGTTCACAAGAAACAGAGAACCGTTTTTTGCGATATATTGCGATGCAATATAGGATGGAATTCCGGACAGGCCGTAATGTGTTACATAATAAATACCAGGGTTGGAAGATTCTACAACAGAGTTAATTATGCTCGTTTTCAAGCTGAAGCCAGTAATTATTTTTATAACGGCGCTAACCACACTGTCAGTGCCAACCGTGTAATTTTCCACATTAAGGTAACTGGTTACAGAAGATGCATAAGGTGATTCGTTGAACAGCAGATAAACAGTGTTGTTAACGGCTTCATTGACCAATGAAAGCCCAGGCACAGAGTTGTTGTATGAAGTATAGATATAATTCAAGAACTGCTTCTCGTATACCGATGAATTATAGCCGGATTGATTGGCAACAGTGTAGATCTGGGACTGATTATAACCTGTCAATGACCAGTTAACGTAGAAATTGTGTGGAAAAGAAAAAACAAGTATAGATGTATTTTTAATTGTAGAATATAGATCTCTTATGAGAGTTGAACTCTTCCCACTGGTATCGTTTATGAATGCTGCATAAGCTGAGTATGGAGACATGGTTCCAGAGAAGCCATATATGGATGCATTCTTCATTGCTTCCTGCATAGCGAGAACTTCTGTTGCCATGCTTGTGTTATTGTAGGAGTTTGCCTGAATCGCAACCAGTAATGTCTGGTTTTCCTGCGTGTTATTAGAAAGGATTGCATTTGCAATAGAAGATTCACTGTGGTTTCCGGCAGACGATGTCGTCGAGTACGAAATGTATCCGGAATATTTCATCAAAGCTGGTGTAGCAGCAAGTATGGCCACAATCCAAATAATCAATACAATCTTCCTTTTCGCTATAAGTGTTTTTGCAATATCCACAAAATAGCAATAAATAGTGAGGAGATAAATAGGAATAAAAATAATTTTAACTTTTAAAAATCTAGGATTTAATTAAATTTATTTTTTAGAAGGCAGATTGAGGTTGTAAAGAGCTATAGCAGCAATTACGCCCGCAGCAAACACAAATGCATACAAGATTCCTGCAGGTGGGATATTCCCAACATAAACGCCAACACTTGTTGTGTGGAGTGTCTGGTAAATGAGTAATGCAAGCCCTATCAGACCAATTACAACACTTACAACCATACCGCCAACGTATTTATTCATTTTATGCACCACCCGAGCTGCCGAATTGTTCGTCTTCCGGTTTCAGGTATTGTGAATCCAGGTCCACTATCTCCTGTATTTCCTGAGTCCTGACTCCACTCATCGTGGCCCAGAAGTAGAATACTATTGCAACTATTATAACCATTAGCAGATCGTATGGATATGGTACTATGTTATATCCGCCCAGTGCGGTCTCTCCAAGATATGATTCGATAGATAAGACAACTATGTAAACAGGTACCCAGATACCGGATTTAATAGAATCCCACCCATGTATGGTCTTTCTGGAGGGATCATCCTTCTGTTTCATGAAAAAGAATATGCCATAGACTATCAGGCCAAGGAATATCGCGATTGCCAGTTCACCTACAAGGGGCCAACCTGACCAGTAAACAACAAGAGATGCGCCGACGAAAGCCATTGGTGCAAGTATAGATGATGCAGGCAACTTAAACGGTCTCTTGAGCTCCGATGCATTTTTCCTCAGGGACCTCAGGGCTGGACCACCCACGAGATATGTGAAAACCGTGGCACTGGTTATGAAACCAACTAATTTATACCATGATGGGAATGGAGCAAAGAATACAATACCGACGATCAATGAAACAACCAGAGGAAGCACCGGTATTCTCCTCTTCTGGTCTACCTTCATCATAGAACCGGGGAGATATCCCATTGCAGCTGTTCCATATAATGTTCTCATTGAAGTTCCAAGATAAACATTAAGAGTGCCACTTGGAGATACGTATGCATCTGCAAACAGAACATATGTTAACATTACAAGTCCGACAGACGATGCTATAGACGCAAAGGGCGCACTATTCAACTGCTCGATAGCCGGTGTTAAGAAAGTGCTATTTGGAAGTTCCTGAAGCAAATTCCAACCACCTGCAGGTATACCAAGACTTGAGAAGTTAATTGCACCTATAAACGCAACCTGAAGTAGGACGTATATGAGTATGCCTATAAGGACTGAACCAATTGTTGCCAATGGGATCGATCTCTGCGGGGTTCTAGATTCACCTCCATAATCCAATCCCTGCCTGAAGCCAAGGAATGAAAATACAATTCCTGAGGTCGCAACTGCAGCCATTACCGGTGCAAAACCGTATGGCATGAATCCTGATGTTGTTGTTGCACCCGCTATCCCATCAACCGTTCCATTGAAAAGTGTTGTGAAATTGGCAAGGCTGAATCTCGTGACCACGAGTATGGCAATAGTTGCAAGTGGTAGAACCATTTTCCACCATGTCATACCGGAATTTGTCTTACCCATGATTCTTATTCCCCAATAATTCAGGAAGAAGAAGAAAACCATCAACAGTGCTGCAAAGAATATTCCCAGTGGTTCAAGCACCGCTCCGTTGTACAAATTGCTCACATACGGAGAAGCATATTCAACCACAGCTTCTGCCTCTATAGCTGGGACAGAGACAGCAGACAGGAAATATGCCCAAGCAAGAAAATAACCTGCCATGTTACCATGAGAGTACTGTCCATATCTTACAATCGATCCGGATCGAGGTATCATCGAGCCGAGTTCCGCGTAGTTCAACGCAATTATCAGGACAATTACTCCACCTATTATCCAGGATATTATAGCTGCTGGGCCTGCTATAGATGATGCATCATATGCGGCAAACAGCCAGCCAGAACCTATAATACCACCAAGGCTCAGAAATAACAGATCCCAAGTAGACAGACTTCTCCTAAGTTTCTTATCTGATCTCTCTGCAACGACTTCAGTGTCAGTCATTAACAGAGTATATGCACATAGACATATTTAAATGTTTCATAGCATCATGATGTCTGCGGGATTCAGAAATCCTATAGAAAATGAAAGGTATTATTTCCCATATTGAATTCGAAGTAGAGACATAATAACATTATATTTTTTGAAATGCTTATTATTTATCAAAGCGATGGAATTAGGGCATTAAATATTATCTGAGTGAGATATTTTCCGGGATAAATTATCAGCAATTGTATATGGGTCCGTGCCCTCTTCAAGAGTTGCAATCTCATCACTCGAATTTGATACCACCTTTTTTATCTTTAAATTGAAATCATTGCGCAGTATTTCTGTAACCTCCTTGAGAAATCTTTCTTTCTTATCCCGCAAAGACTCAGGAAGATTGAAATGCAGTTCGATCAGTCTGATCAGTTCTTCATAACCCTTTAATTTAATCGAATCAAGTCCCACTACCGGTACCTTCCAGGTGCCCTGTGGAAGCAATGACAGAGAATCTTCTATGTCCTTTATTGCGATTAAAGCGTCTTCCCTGTCAACCTTGTTTATTACAAAAATGCTTGCAATCTCCATGATTCCAGCCTTAATCGCCTGTATCTCATCACCAAGGCCCGGAGCGAGCACGACCAGAATTGTGTCAGCTATGTCCAGTATATCAAGATCCGCCTGACCAGCACCAACCGTTTCAATTATTATAATATCAAAACCCGCAGCATCCAGTATTCTCACGGAATCCCAGACGCTTATTGAGAGCCCCCCGGTCGAACCCCTTGTTGAGAGACTTCTCATAAATATGTTGTTCCTGAATAGTATATCCTGCATACGTATCCTGTTTCCAAGGAAGGTGCCATTTGTAAAAGGGCTGGAAGCATCAACTGCCAAAACTGCAACTTTGCTTCCATTCCCTTTTAGGATTGCCGCAAGGTTTCCTATTATCGTGCTTTTGCCAACACCCGGTGGACCAGTTATTCCTATTATCTTTGCCCTGCCCGTCTTACTGTATATCCTTTTTATAATCTCCCTGCCGGTTTGATCTTCGCTACCATTCTCGACAAGGGTTATTGCCCGCGATATCGCTCTAAAATCTCCTTCCAGTATGCGTCGGGCAATTTCCTTACTATCCAACTATTCACTTATCCCTATTTTTTTCTTCCTGGCTTCTATCGCCCTTTCCGTGATATGTTCAATGATTGTTTTAAGTGGGGTCCCCGGACCGTAATTTCCTGTTACACCGATCTTTTCAAGCTTTGCGCGATCCGCTGTTGGGATCGTACCGCCACCTACGACGGCGATGTCATCTATATTCCTATTCCTCATCAGATCCATAACCTTCTTAAAAACTGTAAGGTGAGCACCATTCAGCAGGCTCAATGCAATTACGTCAACATCCTCGTTAACCGCAGTATCAACAACCTCCTCCGGGGTTGGAAGCAGTCCTGCATAGAGAACATCCATTCCAGCATCCCTGAATGCCTTTGCCAGTACAAACATACCCCGATCGTGACCGTCTATGCCAGGTTTGGCAAGCAATACCTTTATCGGTTTATTCTTAAACAATAACTGGCTCTTTCCATCCGCCAAATACCTTCCTCCCAACATTTGATATCTCCTCTAACGTAGCATATTCTTCCACACATCTGATTATGTAAGGCATCAGATTTTCTGATTCATTTTTCATCGCGTCTTCAAGTTCAGAAAGGCTCCTGTTAACCGCATCTACGTTTCTTGTCTCCATGACTTTCCGGTACCTGTCTTTCTGAGAGGTCTCAGCCTTTCTGCTTATCTTAAGTATTTTTATCGGCTGCCCCTCATCCTCGACGTATTTATTGACTCCGACCATTATTTCCTTGCCCTGTTCTATCCTGATCTGCCTGCGGTAAGACGTGTTTGCTATTTCCTTCTGAATATAACCGGATTTAATTGCATTCAGGATTCCACCCATTCTATCTATTTCGTCAAAATATTTATACGCGATCCTCTCCATCTCATCGGTCAGATATTCCACGTAATAAGAGCCACCAAGTGGATCCACGGTATCTGCAATGCCTGATTCTTCAGCTATTATCTGCTGCGTTCTCAATGCAAGCTTCACTGCCCCTTCAGAGGGGAGAGCCCAGGCCTCGTCATATGAGTTGGTGTGAAGGCTCTGCGTCCCTCCAAGAACTGCAGCCATTGCCTCAATTGTCGTCCTCACGGCATTGTTTAGGGGCTGCTGCCAGGTAAGCGAATATCCTGATGTCTGTGAATGAAACCTCATCAGCAGGCTCCGATCCTTTCTTGCACCATACTTCTCTTTGAGTACAGTTGCCCATATCCTCCTTGCCGCCCTCATCTTAGCTATCTCTTCAAAAAAGTTAATTGAGGAGTTAAAGAAAAACGATAGTCTTGGTGCGAAATCGTCAACGTCCAGACCTTCTTTAATGCCCATCTCAATATAATGAAAACCATCTGCCAGGGTAAAAGCAAGTTCCTGCGCAGCGCTGGAACCGGCCTCTCTTATATGATAACCTGATATGCTTATGTAATTCCACTTAGGAGCGTATTCGGTGCAGTATTTCATCATGTCCCGTATCATTCTCAAATGAGCCTCTGGAGGGAAAATCCACTCCTTCTGTGCTATATATTCCTTCAGTATGTCTGCCTGTACAGTTCCAGAGATCTTCTCAACTGGCACACCCTGTTTCTTGGCGACTGCAATATACATGGCAAGTAGAACTATAGCAGGTGCGTTTATTGTCATAGATGTGCTGACCTTCGAGAGATCAATACCGCTGAATATTACCTCCATATCCCTGAGGGTTGAAACATTCACACCGCACTTTCCAATCTCCCCTTTTGCTCTTTCGTTTACGCAATCATAACCGTAAAGTGTGGGCATGTCAAATGCTATGCTAAGTCCGGATTCCCCATGCTGGATTAGATATTTCAGCCTCCGGTTGGTATCCTCCGGTGTGCCGAATCCGGAAAACATCCTCATTGTCCATTTTCGACCTCTGTACATATCAGGATAAATGCCTCTGGTGAACGGGTAAGCCCCTGGAAAACCGAGCCTGTTCTTTAGATCGGGAACATCCTCATCAGTGTAAACATCCTTAATTTTCATGTAGGACGAATTTACAAAAGCATCATCATTGACCGCAGAAGGATTCCATTTGTCCGCTACCTCTCTCCTCCATTTTTTATATCCCGGGTTATCATGATTCGATCTGGATTCTATTTTTTTTAGTTTATCTTCCCAGTACGATTCATTTTCCTTCATAGCAACCCATAGTAAGTATAAAAATTAATACCTTTTGACTTTGTCCTTATCTTTCTGCAGGAGAGATATTCTGATCACCAGAATATTTCATCTTGTTTTTCAGGAATTCCTCGCCAAACAACTTACAGGTAAGATAACCGATCAGTGCAGTTACCCCCCGTATGATATACCAGAAACTTATGACCTGCGGTGTAAAAATTTCAGTCGCCTTGAAATGACTCCAAACATGTTCATGTTTAAGCGTGAGTTGCTTCCTTCCGAAACCATTCCAGAATGCTTGCTCAATAAAGTCAACAACTGTGCTTCTTGCTCTGTGATATATAAGGCAATCCTCACAGAAGTCTATCCTCGATCCTTTCATAACTGCCCGTATATTGAGATCGATGTCTTCGGCTGTTACAAAGACTGGATCGAACCCGCCTATTTCAAGAAACAGATTTCTGTCAAATCCAAGATTCACAGAAGGATAAGTAACATCGAAATCATCAAAAAAAAGTTCGACCCTTCCGAGTTTCTCAAATGGCTGATATCCCATCTGAATAGTTCTACCTGCGACAACCCTGGCACCATTTTCAAACATTTTCCTCATTTTAGATATCCAGAATGCGTTTGCTATCGCGTCTCCATCAGTGAATAGGATGTGATCATACTGAGCCTCCCTGACTCCAATATTGCGCCCTTCGCCCCTGCTGCACTTCTTCTGGATAAGTTTTATAAACGGAAATCTCGATGAGTAACCAAGAATGATATCTGCGGTATTGTCTGTACTGAGGGAATCGACGATTATAATCTCAAATGGCTGTTCCTGACCCACCAGACTATCCAGTAAGTCTGCCATGTAATCCCCCATGTTTAAAGTTGTAACTACAATAGAAATACCACCAGGATCAGTCATTTATTCTATACCCAGTCCATTCTTTTCAGTTCTCTTTCCTTCTTCGTGGCTTTTTTATATTCCCTATAATGATCCTTGCAGAGATGTACCTTACCCTTCGCCTCAATAGATGGGAACGCTTTGTGAGCCAGATCTCCAGGGACAGTTTGAAAGCTTTCCTTGCCACAATTTGGAACAGCACAAATTTTCTCTACCATTGTCCTATGAATCAAAATAGATAAATGTATTTTCCGATCAAATATTGCTCAAGGTACAAAATTATCTGAGAAGACGGCAACAGGAAGAGTGGATAGAACTGACATCAGTATGCAAGTAAAAAATACTTCCAAGTCGAAATGGCTGTTCAATGGACTGTAAATGCCCGGAGTAAGCCTCTTTCTGTTCACCGTAAACACGGCTGGCAACATTCGACTTTTGATCGCAAAGATCTGCGTCTTACCCGGTCCTCGCGGTAATTTCACTGGACCTGTTTAGACTTTCTCCGTCCAGGAAGGTTTTCCATCGGCACTTCCGGAAACGTCATCTTTTCAAATCATCCTTTATCGGAAACCGTTTTTTTCTTTTACCTTTACCAGCCCTCTCAGGCTGCTTGCTTGCGCATGCTGGACTTTACCGTGGAGAGAGGACTTTCCTCACTCTTTCGAGCGTGAGTTGCCCTCGGGCTTTTACATTCGTTTCATAAATGCCTGAAGTCTAATAACTCTTCCTGAAAACATGAGTGAAAGTATAAAATCCGTCAAGAGTGCTGTTTAACCTATCACAATATTCATTTTTTCAGCCCATTTTCTTGAGATCAGCATATTTGCAAAATCTCTCTTCAGGTGAACTATGTCATTATTCTTAAGATAAAAATCTCCTTCAGGCTGTGCAATCGTTGGCAGATCGGACACAATTCGGACCAGAATATAATCGTCTTCCCGGGTTTCTGCAGTGGGGACTTTTATATCTAAATCAGGAACCTGAATATTTTCCTCACTCACAGCAGGAGTTTCATGACCCGTATCCATGAAACGGGTGAGATATTCGTTCAAGGATCGCTGCTGTGCCTTTAGAAAGTCCTTTTCCTCCGAAGTTAACTGGCTCCATTCCTCTGGATCAATTTCGTGAAGTGCAAGTTTCATCAACTTGCTGAACCTGAGCTGAAAGAAAACAGTAAAGTCACTCTCAACCTGTTTAATTCGGGATTTCAGGCTCATGTACTTCTCGATGTCTGTCGCCACAACATTATCGGTTTCTATTCTTAGCGTCCTTAAAACCTCAAGAACACTCCTGTAAAAGTCTGACTCTATTTTTCTTATCTTTTTTGAGCTCTTCTCAACACGCACGGCAGTTTGAAGGTCTGTGCATATTTTGTCAACTTGAACTGGAGTCAGGGTCATCTTATGAGTGATGTTTGTAAAGTAATCAATCTTTTCTGACGTCCTCCTCCTAAAAGGTTAGATGTTTTTGGTTCATAGCCTGACAACTCGCAGATCAACTTGAGCGAGTTCCACTGCCAATGGCAATTTCAGAGGCCTTGTTAATGGAGAACTAAAAGTTATACGAATTGATTTCTATTAGTCAGGTAACCTCTTTCTTCAGAATTTGAGTACCTTCATAACATTGAATCCAGTCGACTCCTTTTTTGTCATTCTTGTTTTGGTTATATTACTTATTCCCCATTCCAAAAAGGTGATTCAACGCAAACTTGAAAGGAAAAAAACTTCTAAAGAGGAATCCCTGGTGTCTCATTTTTGTATATAATTACTCTGAAGGTTAGGATCGTAACTTAAGCCAGGTTTTTCGTCCATTGAAGAGATTACATTTCATCGACATCGCAATTTAAGAGACCATTTTTCAGATTCGTAGTAAAATCAGTTAACGTTCATTTGAATCAAAGTTATTTCAGGAAGACCTTTTCAGGGACTTCCTTAAAAATTTTTTCCATTATAAGATCGGCGTTTTCATACTGCTCTCTTATCATTATAGCCCTCTTTGGAACAGAATCTTCAGGTATAACCTTTCCAGGTTTACTAGGATCATCTACAAAATCGCTTTCAAGCATAAAATTCCAGATACCTTTGGAGATTGAGAGTCTCGTATTGGGTCTAGTAGCCAGTACAGATCTCCGCATTTCAGGACAGTCACTGTTCATTGCAGGATCTGCGTGGTGTTTCACAATCTTACTTAAATTTGCACCGCTCTTGGCCGCCATCGATGCCATATCACACAGGGAAGAATAATCAAGATCCTCGGTGTGCAGAATAACTGGGACATTGAGATCTGCAGAGACTTCAAATGCCCTGATCAGCACAAGGTTACATACATCATTCACTTTTTCCTCCACAGGAAAGTGCGGTCTCCCAACCTCTCCAATTCCATTGCATCTATCCACTTTGCATAGCTCAGCGGCTATTTCGACCCCGCGCATCATTTCAAAGAGAGGGTCTTTCCCCGCTTCGGCCCAAAAGAAATAATCAAGTGGATATGGTCCTAGTGTTAAATATGTCAGGAGCCCTGAATTTCTAGCAATTTCACCTAACTTAATTGTTCTCTCGTATAATTGCTCATAATATGACTGATGACCCATTGAATAATCAGGAAGGCATATCAGATTGATTCCGGTCCCTCCTGCCCGTGAAAATCTTTTCAGAACATCCACTACATTACCTTCGGGTCTTAGATGGAAATGCGCGTCAAATGCTTCAACATCCAAACCTATATCCACTCCAATCCAGTTATGCCAAAAGCATT
>JAJZLW010000110.1 GCA_021850505.1 Thermoplasmata archaeon | reverse complement strand
ATCGGTGTATTTGAAATTCAGTTCCGGGATTATGCCATTGGTGTATGAAATGATATTTTCATGGCCCTTGTCAACAGAGACCGACATTCCATGTGATACAGCAGGAATATTCCTATCCACAAACTTCCTGATCCTGGTGTCAAAGCCATTGTCCATCAAATCACCCTTGCAGGGTTATTCCCTGGCACCATAATGATTCTTTTCACTGCGAAATTCTATTTCACAACCTTTGTAAGATGTTGCGGATGGTCAGGATCCCGTCCAAGGCTTACTGACTTGTAATTGGCCATGAGTTGCAGAGGCAGTGCAAAGAGAGCTGGAATCTGATTCTCCGGTACTGTCTCAAGTTGGATTTCATCGCTTTCATCAAATCCTATTCTGATAATGCTTCCAGTCTGTTTTTTAATCTGTTCCATCACAGCTTCAACTTCCTCGCCAGGCCTGTGAAGAAGGATCAAAGTGGTATTTTCATTTAAAGACTGAATCGGGCCATGAAGGTACTCTCTGACGGGGTAAGCTTCGGTTTCAATTGTGGCGGTTTCCTTGAATTTCAAGGCTCCTTCCAGGGCCAGGGCGTGCAGATTGCCGTTTCCAAGGACCACAACCTTATCCTTCACAGTGGCTGCTAATTTCAATGCTTTTTCTGTGCCATGATCAAGATAATCCTTGAGATTTGTTGGTAACCGGTTAAGGCCTTCAAGGGACTTTCCATCAAGTTCCTCAATGATCAGGTCAACTGCGGCAAGAGCAGACATAAAGGTCTTAGTTGCAGCAAGAGCCCTTTCCAATCCCGCTTCAGTAACAATTGAAATATCTGATCCCACAGAAAGGCTACTGTCCCTTGTGTTTGTTATGCATACTGTTGAGAATCCCTTATCCTTTGCGGCATAAAGAGAATCGAGAATATCCCTGCTTTCTCCAGACTGGCTGATTAAAACTGCAGTAACCTCGCTGTTCTGGTTTTCAGGAAGGAAATGTGAGAATTCCGGTGCCTTCACAGTTACAGCAGGGATTCCCCTTTTCAGCAGCCCGATCTGGAGAACCATCCCTGCGTGGAAACTGGTTCCGCTTCCGACGATATAGACATATTTGGATGTCTTCAGGAGCTCAGAAGCGTAGGAGCATTCCTGGCTGACAGATTCCAGGGTTTTCCTCACGGCTTCGGGGGAGAAATTTATCTCTTTGAACATAATTGTGCCTTTCATCGTAGCAAGGTAATCAGGTTCCATGTCATCTGATACTGAAGTGAATAATATTGATTCTCACATAATCCGGTCTTATCAAATATTGTAGTCATCAAGATTGAGGGTATATATATGCTTCTGTAGTAGATGGTTTACTAATAAAGCATTTATACGAATACGGAATGACGCGTAAATGGTCAAATACAAATGGGTAGCGCTCTCCAACACCACTATTGGTGTATTTATGGCTACTATAAACGGTACCATTACACTGATTTCACTACCTGCAATTTTCAGGGGAATACAGTTGAGCCCATTCCAGGCTGGTTCCTTTGTTTACCTTCTCTGGATCCTCATGGGATTCAACATTGTTACAGCAACTTTGCTGGTTACTTTCGGAAGGCTTTCAGATATATTTGGCCGGGTAAAACTTTTCAATCTGGGATTCGCAATATTCACTGCAGGTTCAATTTTGCTTTTCATCACGCCAGGCACTGGGACAACTGCAGCACTCCTTCTTGTGGTATTCAGGATCATTCAGGGAGTGGGGGCTGCTTTCCTGTTTTCCAACAGCTCTGCAATACTTACGGATGCATTTCCTTCTCATGAGAGGGGAAAGGCACTGGGAATTAACCAGGTTGCTGCCTTAGGTGGATCATTCATCGGCCTGATCCTAGGTGGAATACTTTCTATCTACAACTGGAGGTATGTATTTCTCGTTAGTGTGCCTGTTGGCCTTCTTGGCACATTCTGGAGCTACTGGAAACTCAAGGAGACTGCTATAATAAAAAAAGACCAGAAAATAGACTATATCGGGAACCTGACATTTGGTTCCGGACTCACCATCGCACTCATTGCCATAACATATGGGCTCCTGCCATACGGAAACAGCACCACTGGATGGGCTAATCCAGATGTCATTGCTGGCCTGGCAGTTGGAGTTTTTCTCCTGATACTCTTCCCGTTCGTGGAAATGAAGGTAAAGCAGCCCATGTTCAGGATGTCTCTTTTCAGGATCAGGTCATTTGCAGCGGGCAATCTTTCTTCACTGCTGTCTGCGGTTGGCAGGGGCGGTGTAATGCTTATGCTTATAATTCTGCTTCAGGGAATCTGGCTCCCGCTTCATGGGTACCAGTATGCAGTAACACCTTTCTGGGCAGGCATCTATATGATTCCAATGACTGCGGGCTTCCTTGTAATGGGTCCACTGTCAGGATGGATGTCTGATAAATATGGTGCTAGGGTTCTTTCCACCATTGGAATGGTTATTGTTGCTGTTGCATTCTTTGTTTTGAGTACCCTGGGTCCCGACTTCAATTACTGGATCTTCGGAATAACGCTGTTCCTCATGGGTGCAGGAAATGGCATGTTCTCAGCCCCCAATACAGCAGCCATAATGAATTCGGTTCCTGCTGATTCAAGGGGTGCCGCATCGGGAATGATGACAACCCTCACCAACGCGGGAATGACTGCAAGCCTTGGACTGTTCTTTACTATCGTCCTGCTTTCTCTCACAGTAAACCTTCCGATTTCATTCAATTCTGCGCTTGCAAGCCTTGGTGTTTCAAATCTTGACAAGGTGTTTGACTCCACTCCCCCAACAGTGGCTATGTTCTCCGCATTTCTTGGATATAATCCGGTTGGCACCATAATCGCCAGCGTTCCGGGCCTTACAGTTCCCCAGAGTGTTCTTAACCAGATGGAGGGACTGACCTGGTTCCCAAAAACACTTGCTCCGGCATTCATGAGTTCACTCAGGGTAGCATTCTACGTTGGCATGGTCCTCTCTCTTTTAGCAGCGGTGATTTCAGTAATCAGGGGAAAAAGGTATGTGGACTCTGAGGCCGAATATGTTGCAGACATGGACGGTTCACGCGCAAAAACAGCTCATAAAACTTCAGTAGTTTCCACTCAGTCATCAGCGGATGATAAGAAGACCGGCCAGATTGAATACGATACATCAGGAGGCGTAAAATGACAACAGAAAGCAACAACACTAGTTTTGAGATTTGGAGGCTTATCACTTCCATTTACAGGAAATGGTACAGGGAAGTGGAAAAGAGGCTCACAAATAATGGCCTTTCCATCATGGAGTACAGGATACTCAAGAGACTGCTAGAAAATGGGCCACAGCCCATGGTTAAGCTTGCAGAAAGCAACATGATTACCCAGGGCTGGGTCACAAGCCTTGTGGACAGGCTTGAGTTGAAGGGTTATGTTGAGAGGATCAGGAGCAATACTGACAGGCGTGTGGTCAACATTGCCGCTACCAGGAAGGGAACTGAATTCTACAGGAAGATAATGGAACTCCACGAAGAATTCATATCCAGGACTCTGAGTTTCATGGACCATTCAGACATGGTAGTTCTGAAAGATCTTCTGGGAAAGATTGAGGAGCATCTCCTTAGCAGCACACAGTTGCTGGATGAAACTACTCAACGCAGTGTAAGGTAACACTTTCACTGCTTTCCTAAAATTTAACCACTTTAAATTCCGATAAATCTGAACTAATTACACTAATTGTTTAAAGCGTAACCTTTAATTTTTCAATTCAAATAACCGCAAACAGTGTTTGCCCAGCGGTCACCTATAATCATCATACAGAACGTCATTGGTGCCGTATTTGGTTACATTGGGCTTTTCTTTATCCTGAGATACATAGGTACAGTAGATTGGGGGTTCGTGGGCGCAGGTATAGGTTTTGTTGGTGTGTTATCTCTGTTCAGCGACCTTGGTTATTCCACAGCCCATACAATAAAGATATCGGAGGGCGAAGACCTTGGTGTATGCAACGGCACATTTCTTGCTGTGAAACTCGTGCTGGGAGTTCTTTTCGTTATTCTGACCCTTGCTTTCCTTTTTGTATGGACTCAAGTTCTCCATAAGGGTTTTCAATCGCCCATTGAATACTGGATCATCATTTCCCTCATACCATATTTCTTTTTCCAGAATTTTCTCGGATTCACCACGACATATTTCAAGGCTACCATGAAATCAATGAGGACATCCATACCTCCGCTCATCGAGGCACTTCTCCGGAATTCTATATTTATTGTGCTCGCATTCATCATCAGGTTTTCCAGTTATTCCTCGCCTGATTACATGGCAGCACTCTACATTTCAGCAACATACAGCTTTACTTTTACGGTCTATTTCATTGTGTCGCTCTACATGGGAAGGCCATGGAAAATCAGCCGGCCCACCAGGAGCATGCTAAAAACATATTCGCTTCTTGCTCTTCCACTGGTTCTGGTGACTTCAGTTGGAACTATCAATGGAAACATAGATAAGGTAGTAATCCAGTTTTTCTGGGAGGCTAATGCAACAAGCGCATTCTTTTCAAGCCAGCAGATTTCTGCCGTTGTATCTACACTTGCCAGTTCGCTTTCTATGTTCTTCCTTCCACTCCTCATCAGAAGAGGAAAACACGGTGGAAAAGAAGAGCACAATCGCTCCATATATGAATTTGAGAACCTTATTTCCCTGTACATTTTGCCCTTCGTAATTATTCTCATAGTCCTTGCAACTTATGTGATGAACATCTTCAACCAAACTTATATAGTGTACAGTGGCATGCTTTCTCTCCTATCATTCAGGGCCTATCTTTCTGCCATTAATTCCCCATATGTTTCAGCCATAGCTAGCAGATCCAAGACAGGAACCATAGCCAAAATAGATACCAGCATGGTTTTACTCAACATTCTGCTCATTGCCCTCCTTGTTCCCCCAAACATTTTTGGTTTCAGTTATTTCTCCCTTGGATGGATTGGGGCACCTGTTGCCATGTTAGTTGCAACTTTTATCAGCGCTGTTATTTATCGAGTTGTGGTTGCAAAGGTGGAATCAGTCAAGGTGAATTATTCAATCTTGAGGCACATTGTTCCAGCTGGTGTCCAAGTTCTCTTCATTTTACTGATAATTCATTTCGTCACGCCCAAGGACATACTCATACTTGCCCCTCTGTCTCTGTTTTCTCTTGGAATATATTTTCTTGTTGCCATAGGAATGAAAGAAACTTCATTTGAAACATTGCTGGAGATTTTCAGGAATTTCAACCCGAAAAGACTATCATCAAGGTACAGAGAAGAAGGCCTGGAAACTGAAACTGATCTGGTGGACATGGAAAAACCCAAAAAAGATTATTAGTTTAAATAATATCTATAGGAAACTATGCCTATTTACGCCGTGGATGAACACGAGTTAATGCAGGAAGAGTCTACTCTCAAGGAAGGAGATGCGGAAATCCAGGATGGCACCCTATACCTTACAGACAGAAGGCTCATTTACGAGAAGAAAGGAAAAAGGAGCCTCCTTCATGCTTCTTCTTCAAAGACTTACATGGATGTTCCGCTTTATGAGCTCAAGAACGTATCCACTTCAGTCCCCATGATCAAGGTCTTCACAAAGAAGTACCTCACGGTGGAATATGACGATGCAGGCTCTTCCAAGAAATATGAATTCCTGCTTTCTGACCCAAAGAAGTGGCACGAAGAAATTTCCCGATGGGTAAGCGATGCAAGGAGACATTATGAGGACGAATCAAAGAAACATGAAGAGGAAAGCCACCGCAGGGAAGTGGAACTTGCCAATGCGAAGTCATCCAAGACCCATATTGGAATGGCGTACTTTGGCAAGGAACCCAGTCTTTCCAACAAACCAACAGTGATTGAATCTGATGGTGGGAAACCTGAATCATCAGTGAAGAAAGCATTGAAGGGACCCAAGTATGTGCCGCTCCTCTGTGAGACATGCGGTACGGAACTGAAATCTGAAATGAAGTTCTGCCCCAACTGTGGTGCAAAGGTTAACCATTAGGTTAAGTTAACCATTTCAACTTTTTATTTTTGATTTAAAGGTATCATTATTCACGTGTTGGTGCCAATGCGACCCATGTAGTTGGAGTTTCTAGTCATTATATTGTTTGAAGGAAGAAATCAGTATATCCTGTTCAGGACGTTTGCCTTTAAGTATTCTATGACCTCTGCCACATGAGATTTCATCCGGTCTCTCGCCGCTGTTGCATTTCCTAACTCCATGGCCTTAATGACATCTTCGTGTTCCTTTATTTCACTGAGTCTTCTCTCGTTGCTGCTGAACAATGCGGTTCGGATAACCTTAAGCTTCAGCCTGATCTGTATGGTATATTCCGCAATATACCGGTTCCCACTCGCCTTTGCTATTATAGAATGGAATTTGCCGTTCAAATCTGCAAGTTTAATGGGATCAGGATCGCTATCCTGATTCACCCGTTTGAACATTTCGAGGGTATTTTTCAGTTCGCTTATCACCTCAGGAGTTAGTTTTTTTGTGGCAAGGTAGGTTGCTTCTGATTCAAGTATACCCCTTATTTCATATAATTCCAAAACTTCGTTTTCCTCGAGGAATATGATGTTATAGAAACGGCCGTTTCTTGCGACCAGACCTTCAACTTCCAGTTGAACTAATGCTTCCCTTACGGGCGTCTTGCTCATGTTGAGGCTTTTGACGATATTGTCCGGGCTGATTGATTGTCCAGCCCGGTATTTTCCATTTAAAATTCCATCAAATATGTATTTGTAAGCTGTTTCAGTCAGTGTCAGTTTATCAGAATTTTCTATTTTCATCGAATACTAAGGAATGCTATCCTTTTAAAAAACATTTTATTCAGCAATCACAGTTCAAAAAGATACAACAACAATAATGATTGAATGATTATATTTCCGACATTCAGCGTAAATAGTCCGAGAAGAAAGAACAATGACCTAAAATTTCAGTGTTAAAATTTTCTTTTAATGAACAGTGGAAATTGTTCTTTGTAATTAAGGACAATGCTTATAGTTCTCTGGATATTGATTGTCTTTGATATAAATGGAAATTTTCGAAACAAAGGTTGTAGATATCGATCATGTGGAGTTTCATAATCCAGTAATCATAGGGGGTTTTGTTGGTAGCACCCTTACCGGATTTATTGCTGCAAGCTACATTATTGAAAGGTTTCAGATGCATCAGGTCGCACATGTGAAATCACCACATATACCTCCGATTGCAGTGTTTATTGGAAAAAAGCTCAGGACTCCATTCAGGATATATTCAAACAAGTCAGGAAATCTGATGGTTGCGATCTGCGAAGTTCCAATCGATGACGAGGGGCTTTATGAGATATCGGGAGCCCTTACATCATGGTTTTCGGAATCTAAACCGAAAAACTTGATTATTCTAGAAGGATCTCCCGTTCAGCAGATAGTAAGCGAGCACAAAGTATACTGCATAGCGAACGAAGACTTGTTGAAAACATTTACAAGCAAAGGACTTGAGCCTGCTCATTCAGCCCTTATCACTGGAATGGGCGGAGCTTTGATGAATGAGGCTCTGGCGCATAAGATCCCTGCGATCACTTTCCTTACGCCTGCCTCTGCAAATATTGCAGATCCTGGTTCAGTACTTGCCCTTATCGAAAATGTCAATGATGCTTTTGGGTTTAAGATAGACACTGCAATTCTTGAAGAAAGCGTGAAGGACTTCCATAATCAGCTCAAGGAACTTATGAGCCAGTACAAGAAAACCTACTCAAAAAGTGATAAGGCTCCAGGTGAATCCATGTATGGGTAAAAGGGACATTCGATGCTCTATTGTTGACTCTACACTTTTAATTAGGGCAATTTTTCCAATGGTTTGAACAGTTTGAATAGAAAGGAGTAGGCCATACTAGATGATACAAGCCTTTCCATGAATGACTTCCTTGGGGTGACTTCTCTTATTTTCCTTTTGAGGTCTTACAACTTCACCAAATCATTTTTCGCATCATCTTTGGTGGTTATTTTATCAATGAGGCCAAGTTCAAGGGCCTGTGCGGCTGAAATATTTCTCCAGTTTAAACCTTTTCAGCAACTTCTGCGGAAAGTTGGCGATTCTTATTTATTTTATTCTTGAACACAGTATAGGAATGTTCCAGGATTGCCAGATACTTATCTTTCGCAGCAGCACTGCTTTCAGTGAATGGATTTAACATGCCCTTGTATCCACATACTTTGAGAACTTTACTTTTAATTCCTAATTTATTCATCAGCTGGTTTACGTTTGGTTCTATTCCTATCACACACATCGAACCGAGAATGGAGGTTTCATGGCGTAGATTTTTGTTGATGCGCTTGCGATCCAGTATGTCCACGAATTGCCTGTTCCACGTATCATTGAAAATATTGGGGTCTTACCTTTAAACCTAATGGTGTCTCCCATTAACATTTCTGAGAAATTTGCATCCCTGCCGCCTGAATTCACTACGAGAAATAACGCCTTATATTTTCTGCTTGAACCAATATACGAGACCATTTCCTCAAGTTGCCTTGCAGTTCGCGAGCTTATGTTGCCAGAAGTTCCACTCGAGCTATTGCTATGACGTAATCAGCAAAAATGAGAATTTATAATTGAGCACTTTTGATCTATCAATATGATTGGAATGGTACAAGGACCAAAGGATAACCTACTTTGACGGTGCGACCATCACCCGGTCCAGTTCAAGGCAGATCATATGGATTATAGAGATGTGCACTTCCTGTATTATGGGAGTAAAGTCTGATTCGACTGCAAACAAGTCATCAACGATATTCCTGAGCTTTCCTCCGCTTTTGCCAGTAAGCGCGACTGTATAAGCACCTTTTCCTTTTGCAGCCTGCATTGCCTTGACAACATTGGCTGAATTTCCAGATGTGCTTATGCCAACAACTATGTCCCTTTCTGTAGCCAGCGCAGATACGGGCCTCGAAAAGATATCTTCATAAGAATAGTCATTCCCTATTGCTGTCAATGAAGATGTGTTTGTGGAGATAGCAACAGCGGGCAGAGCTGCCCTTTCAACCGTAAAATGGCCATCCAGCTCACCGACAAAATGCTGAGCATCGGCTGCAGATCCGCCATTCCCGAAGGCAATTAATTTACCACCACTCGAAAGTCTATCGTGCAGAAGTATGGAAAATTTCTGAATTTTTTCCAAATCCACAGATTTTCTCGCTCGAAGTCCTTGTTCAATATACTCATCAAGAGTTATCATATTCTCATAGGTATTGCCTGTTTGTTTTATTAAGTTTGAGAAGCTGAAAATTTCTTTATTTACAATTAATGATATCATTGCTAACCAATAATACCAAAAGAATAAATGCTGTTTTCATTATGCAATTTATCATAAGACGACGGAATAGAATTCAATGATTGCAACTGTTATTGTATATACATATAAGCGGACAGATTATATTATAAGAGCAGTAAATTCTCTATCACGACAATCTATCGGTCGAGAAAACATAGAAATTATTGTTGTTAAAGGGTTCAGCGATGAGGAAATCGACGCCTTTCTCTCTGAGAATGCTGACAAGAGCTTTGTAGTGGATGAAAAGGCACATGGTAAGAAATTATCTGCGGGTATTACCGCTGCGACTGGGGATTACATCTTCTTGATGGATGATGATGATGAATTCGAAGAAAATAAAATAAAGATGGTTGTTGATAAGTTTAGAGCAAATGAACAGATCTCTTTCATCCACAATTCTATCCACAGAATTGGAGAAGACGGAAAATATCTTAAGGGTCTACGGGAAGCTACTCCAAAACAAGACATTGTTCTTGACACAAACAAAGTGAACAGGGCTAATATTTCAAAATTTTTCCGTTATAGGGCAAACTGGTATTCCAGTTGCATGGCATTCAAGATTGAAGTGCTGAAGCGAAATTTGAATTTGATCGACCAAGTTTATCAAAGCGTGGACCCATTCCTTTTCCTATGTGCACTCAATTTTGAAGGTTTGATGTTGTTAATACCTGACAGGTTAACAAAATACAGAATTCATACAAGCACCACAAATTACAAAATTGCTTTTGACAAATACATCGAGTCAAAAGTATTGTTTTATAAGCGCTCTGCGGAAATTGTCAATCTTTCAAAGAATATGATTAGGCGCCGTGAGTTGGAGCCCTTTGTGAATGCATACTTAATGCACAATTATTTCATGAGCCAAATTTTGATGCCAGATGCAGGTCGAAAACATGACTACCAGTCAGTCATTCAATATATACCCACTCTGAACTATGTATTTGTAAGTTATTATATGATTTGGATTGCCTTTGGTTTTTTCAAGTTTGTAGCGGGACCAATTTCCCTGAAGTTTTTTTACTTGTTCAGTACGAAGAACGCAAGTTGACCTTCAGGGTATCAGAAAAGTGAGTCTAATCTAGGATCTATCCGATAGTTTTTAACTGAATCATAAAACACGTTCATTTTTTTAATACAGCACCGTAATACTGCCTGACATTATTTCTGAATTTCTCTTTTGAGTAGAATTCTGCTCTTTCAAATCCTTTCTTAATAAAAAATTCGTAATCGTCCAGAACATCCTTTATTCCTCTTGCACAACTACGGGCATCTGGATTAACCAGTAA
>JAJZLW010000051.1 GCA_021850505.1 Thermoplasmata archaeon | reverse complement strand
ATGGGACCGCTGAGATTTGAACTCAGGTTACCAACACCCCAAGCTGGTAGGATACCAGGCTACCCCACGGTCCCAGGTTCACGAAAAAGGGAGTATCTCGTCTATAAGATCAACGTGTGAGATAATCATTCTCCTGCAGCAGTATCTCTTAATATTGAGATCGTCAAGGATTTTCTGTATCTCTTCAGGCTTCGGTTCCCTCTCCTGTTCCCTGATCTTGTTGACCTGAAACGCAAATTTCCTGTAATCTGAGCCGATTACTTTTCCGCAACTAAAACATCTGACCGGAATTATCATTTGATCACCTGTAAGACTTCTGTCTTCTGGCCCTCGCACCAGATCCCTGTGGCTTCTTTGGCAGTTTTCTCCTTATATCATTAACTAAAAGGGTCCTGTCATATTGCCTGAACATCTCTTCTATTGAATCATCGCCAAAATATTTTACGATCCCTTTTGCAATTGCAGTCCTTGCCGCATCAGCCTGTCCCGTAGTCCCGCCTCCGCTGACCTCTACATCAATGTTCAGTTCATTGATCTTGTCTCCGACCAGGTTAATGGGCTCGAATATCTTCTCCCTCAATACCTGGACGGGGTGGAACTCAACAGGATAACCATTAATCGTGATAATTCCCTTTCCTTTCTTGGTTGTTGCGCGGGCAACTGCAGTCTTTCTCTTCCCTGAAGTCAAAATAGCCTGATTCTTCAATTTTTCACCTTGTAACCGAGTGACAACGATATTTCAGACAGGGTTAAATAATTGCTCAGTTTTTTATTCAACGCTTTCTCAACAGTTTCAAACTGCACTCCTTTCAAATCTTCCGGAACACCGCAGTAAACCATGCACCTTTTCAGCGCTTCCTTGCCGGTTGTCTTCTTGGATGGCAGCATATTCTTTATTGATCTCCTCAGAATCTGATCAGGGGTACGCGGATAATGAGGTCCTTTCCTCACGCTTCCAATCTCGCGCCTTTCCTTGAAGTGGTTCAGGACAAAAGGCTTGCTTCCTGTTATGACACATTTATCTGCATTAACTATTTTTACGCTCTCGCCGGCAAGCAGGTCCTTGGCGACCACTGATGAAAGCCGGCCATATATCATGTTTGTTGCATCTATATATTTCATATTCCATCACCGAAGTATCTTGACGTTTTCCGCCTTATCGCCAGAGGAAGCGTATTCCTTTAATGTGACAAAACGTGACCCGGATGCCTGGATCTTATCCATTGCCGATTTGCTTGCCCTGAGCCCTGCTAGCGTGACCTTCTTCTTGAAAACACCGGATCCAAGAACGGAACCAGGTATGACGATCACATCCCCCTCATTTGCAATCTTGTTGATCTTTCCAAGATTTATTGAAGCATATCTCCTGTCCCCACCTGAAAGTCTCTTTGCTATGTCCCTCCAGATGGCTGTTTTGTTTTCTCTTGAAACCTTTAGAAGGGTCTCAATTGTTTCCTTAATATACGTACTATCTTTCGTTCTTGCGTTTAATGACATTGACATTCACCCTTGATCAATCATCTATCCTGCAGGTTAGACACTATTCAAGTTTACCTCGGGATATGATTGAACAATATATAATCGTTGTCAGAAATCCTGAAAGGACTAACAGTTCACCTCCAAAACCTAATTGGACATCCAGTTAAGCAAATCCGCCCTTTCCTTAATATTTTTAAAAATCGGCATCTCATTGCCGAAATGACGGGCAGTAAATATCTCATTTAAAGATGCAAAGTAGCTTGAATGAGTGTGCGAGGATATGGCTGAAAGATGAACCTTCATTGTTATCATCGCAAGAGCATCCAATATGTCCTTTGCATAGACCTCGCTTTCATCTGCTTCTGTATAAGCGATAACCTTTCGGAAGGTTTCGTCTATGAGTTTCAGGCACAGGTCCCTTTCTGTCCTGTCTTCGAGATCCTCTGCAATTCTATTGAGAATTTCCTTTAATTTGATGTGTGTTTTCTTTTTCATGATCAGGGAAAGCATGTCCAGGGCCTGTATGTTACTTGTACCTTCCCATATTGACGTTACAATTGCATCCCTGTGGAATTTTTCCATCGGAAATTCTCTAAGGAAACCTTTCCCGCCGTTGATCTCCATGCAGTATCTCGTGATCCTGTCACTGACCCACGATGCGGTGTTCTTTGAGATGTGCGTCAGCATCCTGGCATAGTTATATGTATCGCCAAATGGTGGAATCTCATCGCATGATGAGGAAAATTCCTTCGATGTGTAAATCACAAGTATAAGCGCTGAAACCAGGTCAGATTCCATTTCGAGGAGATCCCTGACAATGAGATTATGTTCAATCAGTTTTTTGCCAAACGCGGATCTTTTTCCGGCATAGAGAAATGCTTCCCATAGCGCCTTCCTTGCTATCCCGAGTGCACTCATTGCATCGTCTATCCTTGAAATGGCAAGAATATCCATTGCAGAATATATGCCGTCCTCTTCTTTCCCGAGAAGATAACCTTCTGATTCGATCAGTTCAACCTCGCCCGTTGGCACCGCTATTGTTCCCAACTTGTCCTTCAGTCTCCTTACCAGGTAATTAAGGCTGCCATCCTCCTTTCTGGATGGAACAAAGAAGATGCGGGTTCCCCTGCTGCCAGTCCTGGAAGAGGATGTCCGGGCGGTGACAATGGCTGCATCAGCAAGCCCAGCATTGCTTGCAAAATACTTATCCATTGAATTCAGTATATATTTGCTTCCTGAAGGTGAAGCGTTTGCCCTGTTTGAGCCGAGGTCGCTGCCGCCATATATTTCAGTATAATATGTTGCGCCAAGCCAGGGATTATTACCATCAATGAATAGCGGAAGGTATTTTTTCCTTATTTCATCAGATGCATATTTCTTTAGTGCGAAGGCAGTCTGTGCGGTCAGCGTTAGAGTGCAGAAAATACCTGAATCGGAAATAAGGTAACCGGATAGAAAATGTTCCATCATCTTTCCATCCTCGACCGCCTTTCTTATAACACCCAGATCCTGGAACCTTTTGATCATACCTGAATGCTCAGGCGATATCCACACACTGTCTATTCTCTCATCCATAATGCTCCAGGTCTGCAATGATGGTCTTGCGAAATGATCCACATAAAATGAAGCTTCCATCATTTCATTCGAAACATATTCACCAATTGAAGCCAGGTCACTGGATGGCTTGATACCGAAATAATTTAAAATCGCCTGAAGAGGCACATCTTCAGTAAAATAATTCACACCCTTGCTCAGGAAGATATCAGCAAAATTAAATCTCATCCTTCATGATAAATCTGCCAACCCATAAGTCTTTTCCTTGAATTGTAAGGTATCATCCATCCTGACGTCGAGGCAGAAGGACATGAAATTTTGATACCTGCTGAACGAAAAACTAACCATCTACCACTGAATTAATTGTATATGCTAACATCCCGTCAGACAATTAAGACCATTTTCACAGATAAATATATATAAGTTAGTAATGTTGTCTGAATAATAGCTGACAATTTCATCCTTTCAAGTAATGAGCAGATGGACTTTCAGCTTTTAATGAGGTACAAGGCATGGCTGTTCCTTTCAGGATTACGGTGAGGGTATCGGAAGAAACTATGGAGAAGCTTGAGGAACTTGTTGATTCTTTCAACTTTGACAGCGTTTCCGATGTAATAAGAAAGTCCATTGAAGAATTTATAGACAGGCACTATGAGTCCGCCAGGAAAAAGAAGATCGACCTGCTGCTTCCAAAGAGCATAATGAACGATGTGCAGGATGAGGTTGATCAGAGCGATAAGATATCGCTAGAGGATCTTGTCAGTATTGTAATCAAGAATTATAATAATCGGAGAATGAACGAGGAGATGAAGAACCTCACAACAGGTGCATTCGATCATGACAAAAAAGGTAAGCGAAAGTTAGCAGACGAGCACGGCAAGGATTGAACCTGGGTACCAGGAAGAATTACATTAGGCCATACATCTCTTAAGTAAATTCATGGTAATGAGAGAATTGAATAATATTTATTCAAAGATGATATTGCAGCGCGAATAAATGGTTGTAATCAAAGAGGATAGATCGGCAATTGAGAGGCGATTTTCTCCCGACTCAGTTGAAAGGTGGAAAAGGTTTTCAAAAATCATAGGATACAGCGTTGAAACTGGAGACGAGATCAAGATAGAACTGAATCCTGACAGGCCAGATCTTTTCTCCTTTGAGACCCTGGATGCAGCTTCCAGAATTTATTTTGAAGATTCCCAGGCCAGGGAGATCACTTTCAGAAAAATCAATAGCCCTGTTATTATAAAAGACTCAGCCCTTAAACTCAGAAGGCACTTCGCAGCCTTTATGGCAGATGGAATTGTATTGGGAGACCATTTTAAGTCGCTTATAGATTTTCAGGAAAAGATACATGATACCATCGGGAAGCAGAGAAAGAAGGTTTCAATAGGCCTCCATGATGTAAAAAAAATAGTCTTTCCAATAAGATATGAGGCGGTTCCTGCCAGGGACATAAGATTCACGACATTTGACGGCATATCCGGTTCGGCTTTTGACATTCTGGAAAAACATCCAAAGGGGATTGAGTTCTCATCGCTCCTGCCGGGGAAAGAAGAGGTTCCATTGATTCTTGATAGCGAGGGCGGGGTTTTGTCCATGCCACCCATCGTGAATGGAAACAAGTCAATTGTTTCTGAAAAAACCGAAAAACTCCTTGTAGATATAACGGGAACAGATAAAACAGCAGTGAAAGCCGCCTACTACATGCTTTCCAATTTCCTTTCAGTTTGCGGATTCAATCTCGGAAAGCCTAAGATTGAATTTGATGGCAGCTCATGGTATGGAATTAAGGATACAGGTCATAGGATCAAGGTTACAAGAAATGGGATAAGAAATTATATCGGCGTAGATCTCCAGCCTGAAGAATGCAGATACCAGATGAAGAGGATGGGAATACTTACCAGTGGGAGCGAATTTCCTTTCCTTGTAAATGTACCTGGCCACAGGATAGACATTATGGGCGAGGTGGATGTGATTGAGGACATTGCAAAGGCAATCGGTTATTCAAGCATACCTGAGTCGACAATCGCTGTCTCGTCATCCGGATCGGAAAACACGATAAACTCCTTTGCCGATACGATGCGTGAGATTTTCATAGGCGCCGGTTTCCAGGAAATAGTTACATATGTTGTAACATCAGGGGAAGTCTACGGCGGAATTGGAACCGATCCTGCTTTCAGGATCATGAATCCGAAGAGCCTTGAATTTTCATTCATACGTAACCTCCTGTATCCAGGCATGCTTGATTTCCTGAGAAGAAACACAAACAGGAGCTTCCCTCAGAAAATATTTGAGATCGGTAATGTCATTTCAGGCTTAACGCAGGAGATGAAGGCATGCATTATGATAATAGACTCACGTGCCGGTTATTCTGATATCAAGAGTAACATTGATGCAATCGTGCTTCGCCTTACATCACAAAAATGCACTGTAGTTCCTGAAAAAATAGATGCTGCAATAGAGGGGAGAAGCGGAAGGATTCTCATCAATTCAGAAAACATCGGAATCGCCGGGGAGATTCATCCGGAGATACTGCGGAAGTTCTCATTGCCTCTACCGGTTGTATTCGCGGAATTTGATTTGAGTATGTTATCTAAGATATCAGGGCACTGATTACTTAAATGCAGAATCTATCCAGACAGTGAGTTGCGGCTTAGCCTGCACTCAGATGCAAGTTTTTTCATTAGTTCCTGTATCAGGAGAAGTGACTTTTCGTCCCTCAATTCCCCATTCGAGTCAAACTTGTCCTGGGCAAAGTTAATGAAGACTTCGGGTTTGTTGATCGGTTTCATATCGAGATATACGAAAACCTGTCTCAGGTGATACTGTGCTCGCATTCCGCCAAACGCACCTATTGACGCGCTCATGACTGCAACA
The DNA here is from genome assembly GCA_021850505.1 of Thermoplasmata archaeon. Next base: position 4,720 of record JAJZLW010000051.1, on the reverse strand, counting down.
TGTTTTCCTTTGAGAACATTGTCATTATAGGGCCTTGATGCAATATCAATCGCGTTTTTAATGAACCCAGGGATAGAATAATTGTATTCCGGAGTTACAACAAGGATTCCATCTGCATCCCTTAGAACATTCTTAAAATTCACGACAGCCTCACTTGGGTTTTCTTCCTCATCCGTGTTATACATTGGCAGATTCCTCATCGGAGCTATCCTGAAATCAACACCTTCCGGTACGTTCTTTGATGCTGTCTTGAGCAGATATCCGTTGTAGGACTTGCTTCTAAGGCTCCCACCAAAGGCAGCTATGGTAACTTTTTCCATAAAACCCGATGCTAATGACTTTAATAATCATGAATCTATTTTCTGGTGATTTGAGACCTTATCTTGGATTATACTATCAAACCTCATAGTTTTTATTGATAATAGTAAATACGTATTGATAATGATTATATATTCGCATGAAATTACCATCTATGACAAAAATGAGTAAAGAAAGGTTCTTCAAGACCGGTCTGGACATGCATGAGCAGAAAGCTGGTAAAAGCATAGAATTGTTAAATCAGTTTCTGGCAGATACAATTGATCTGTATAATGACACGAAACAGGCTCACTGGAACGTGAAGGGGGAAAATTTTTACATGCTCCATTTGCTTTTTGACAAGATCGCAGATGAGGTTGAGAATTTTGTTGATGATCTAGCTGAAAGGATTACCGCCCTTGGAGGATATGCCTACGGAACTACTAGGAAATGTGCTGAAAAATCAAGGATTCCAGAGTATCCATTTCACGCAACAGATGGTATGGAGCATCTCTCTGCCCTTATTGAGCGTTATTCAAAGTATGCAAATTCTGTAAGGAAGGCAATTGGTGAATCTGCCCGGAACGATGATCCGGATACTGCCGATCTTTTCACAGAAATATCCAGATCCGTAGAGAAATCCCTCTGGCTCTTGGAAGCGCATAAACAATCCTGAATTCCCGAAAGGTCCAGGGATAAATTATAGAAAATTTGGGTTCTTATCCCTGACAAAATTATTATTTCTTAGATCCAGGATGGCCTGGTTAATCTGCTCCTGATTGTTCATCACAATCGGCCCGTACCAGGATACTGGCTCATTCAGCGGCGATCCATTGAGTAGAATAAATCTGGCATGCGTGGATGTGGTTTCCAATTTTAAAACAGTCTCTTCTCTCGACAGCACATACGCTGTTGAAGGATGCATCTCCTTCCTGCTGTTGTTTGCAGATAATATATCAACAGAGCCTGCAATAACGTAAATTATTGTGGTATACCCTAACTTCAGATCCATTTTGAATTCAGATTCGGGTTCCATGGAAACATCGAGATATGTTGGGTCCAGTCTTCCACCAGGAACGAAAGATCCTTCAATACCTTCATAAATTCCTGAAATTATCTTCACTTTTGAACCGTTCCCATTATCTGATACCGGGGTAGTCGAACCCTTGATTCCGCGATATGATGGTTTCGTCATTTTGTCTTTTGCAGGTATGTTAAGCCAGAGCTGCATTCCAACAACGCTTGTTGGGAAACCCGTCGATTTCAGAAGCTCTGCAGGATCCTTTTCATCAAGTGGCTTTGGCATTTCCTGGTGAAAAATGCCGCTTCCTGCCGTCATCCACTGTAGATCCCTGGGATATATAACACCGCGATTACCCTCGCTGTCCTCATGCTCGATCTTTCCCTCAAGAAGATAAGTTACTGTCTGTATTCCCCTGTGTGGATGCCAGGGAAAACCTGAAATGTATTCCTCGATTTTGTTAGAGCCAAAGTTGTCAAGTAGAAGAAAAGGATCTGTCAGATCATGCCTGCTACCACCAAAGACTCTCTTTAGTCTTACGCCTGCACCGTCTATGGTCTCCCGGGCGGGAAATTCATATATTATACTCTTCAACTTGTCATTTACCGTTCAATCGTCACCTATCAATAAGATTTGACCGCCATAATAGTGTTTTGTTTCATCGATGCAATCTAATATCATGGAACGTCGAATATTTCGCATGGTTTTTCAAAACGTTCAATTCCATATAGTTCATTTGATTAAGATAATATTGGCAGGCTGGATCTGTCCATGGATAGATACCTGAAATTAATCTAATCTTTTGTCAAGCACAATCAAAACAGCCTTTCGAAATTTATAATTTGATGCATGAAGACCAGGAAAGGATTAAAGTTCGATATTCTAACTATCCTGACTTGAGGGGGGGACCCCTTGATCGAATAAGGAAGGGAGAGAGCAATGCTGCGATAACAACCATACCAGCTGCTATTATAAAGGCATAATCTACAGAGGGCCGTGCAAAGAAAAGTGATCCAAGAAATACAGGAACTATCGAAACACCAATATTGGATACTACACTGAACATAGATGTAGCAAAACCGGATTTTGCAGGATCATCAGTGTAAAATGTCACTGACGTAAGGGACATTGACCAGAAGGCGTTTCCGAAGAAACCAAAGAAGAAAAACCCGATCTCCATCAGTATAATGATCCTCGAATAAACGAGCGAAAAGAGTAATAGAAGGACAGAAACAAGTGCTGCAAATGCAGTTGTAATCAAGCCAACTTTCAGTCTTTTTAACCTCTCGAAAATTGCCGGAACTGTTGCTGCACCCAGTCCAGATCCAAGGAAACCGAGACCCCCAAGTATACCGGAGATCGATATGGATGTCAATATGGCATATCCATGGAGGTTTTCAAGAACAGTTGCAGATATAGCTCCGAACATAACTGCGAGAGAGGCAACCGTGAAACCAACCCACCAGTTCTTGATCATTCCTTTCCTGAAGGTCCCCTTGAAGTTTCTGCCCCTATAGTTTTTCGGGTAGTCCCTTGCGGCCATAGGAACGACTACGGCAGCTAACACCCCCAAAACAACGGGAACGAGTAGCGCATTCCGGAGGCCTAGGAACTGCAAAAGCGATGGTCCACTGAAAGAGCCCGCTGCGAGCCCAATAAACAGGATACCCACACTCATTCCTATTATGAGATTGGAATGTTCTTTGTCTATAGAGGCAGAAAGGCTTCCCACAGGTGCAAGGGCCAGAGGATAAGCTGACGCAGCCAAGAGAGCGAATATCAGAAATTCAGTATAACCTGTTGATAATGCTCTCCCGAGGAGTCCTATTGCCGAAAGAAATATCGCAATGTAGAGAGCTGTTCGCACAGTTACCTTTAGGGATATTGCACCAGCAACAAGTCCGAGGACAACCATTGCATAACCATAAGCGTCCACAACCACGAGGATCGAGGTGGGATCGACTTTCAGGAATGCTGCTATTGCTGGATCAAGTGGAGCCAGTATAAACCAGCCAAACCCTATTGTGAAGAGGAGATACCAGTAAGGCAGCAACAAAAATCTTTTGCTCATTGATCGGCTATAGTCAGCCGATTCTTAAATTTTCATCGCTGACGGGAGCGAAAAGAATCTTAACCTCTCATTACTGTGTCTTTTATTATGAAATTATGCAATCTTAAAACTGCCGATGGCAATTTTATCGGCTTAAAAAAGGACGGAAAATTATGGATTTCCGCCATAAATGAAAAAGAACTCGGTGGGCCAAGGAGCATTGATGAGGCATTGAGGCTTAAGATTGACCCGGCAAGATTAAAAGATAAGTTGATGGAAAACCTGCAACCCCTCGATCAGAATGAGGACGAAGTGAAATTCAATCCTGTTGTAATTTCTCCCGGCAAGATTATCTGTGTTGGGTTGAATTACAGGTCACATGCCAATGAAGTAAATGACAAACTTATGGAGACGCCCGTCTTATTCAGCAAGTTCTCTGACTCAGTTTTAGAGCACAATGGATCTGTCGTTATAGATGATTTTGCAACCGATATCGACTATGAGGCTGAACTTGGGATACTGATTGGACGCCACTCCTTCAGGATACGAAAAGAGGATTCCTTGAAGCACGCATTCGGGTATTTCCCTGCAAATGACATTTCAGCAAGGGATCTTCAGTACAGGACTTCTCAGTGGCTCCTCGGAAAGACGCTCCCGGGCTACGCACCAATAGGTCCTTACGTCACTACGGCGGATGAAATACAGAATCCAAACTCACTGAACATATCGCTCAGGTTGAACGGTGAAATCAGGCAGAATTCAAACACATCAAATATGATATTTCCATGTGACTATCTGATTTGGTACGTATCAAACTACATTCCACTCGAACCAGGTGACATTATCCTGACTGGCACTCCAGAAGGCGTTATCTACGGAAAACCACCAGACCAAAGAGTCTGGATAAAAAAAGGCGATATTACAGAGGTCAGTATCGAAAGATTGGGCAACCTGGTAACAAAATTCGTCTGAATTTCCTTTATGTTATCTACATTTGAATACGGCCCTTTCAATGCCTTTTTAAAAACTCCTTATATTTATACTCTGTAAACAAGAGCACTTATTGCATTTATTGAAAAAACCGCACTGATTACCTAAATTCAGACTTCCGTCATATTATGAGGCTCTGATACCGATGATATATTATCGAGCAACAGGTAGGATGCTGATATTTCAGACAATAAAAATGCTTGACTATACACCTGTTTGTTTCGCTGCGTAGTGGAAAATCAGATATTTTTTGTTGCTATGATCTCAACGGCCCTGCTCCTGTCGCCATTTGCGCTTATGAATCTGGGTGCACTTCTCCTGGTAACAGTGTACCCGTTATCAAGATAAAGATCTGTTATTCG
>JAJZLW010000064.1 GCA_021850505.1 Thermoplasmata archaeon | reverse complement strand
GAATGGTATGTGAGTGGTGTGGCATGAGAACACCCCTTTATCAGAACCATATAACAATGGGAGCTCACATGGTAGATTTTCATGGATGGGATATGCCTCTTTATTACTCCTCCATCATGAATGAGCATATGTTTGTGAGAAAAAATGTGGGGTTTTTTGATGTCTCGCACATGGGTGACATACTCATAGAGGGTGAAGATGCAATAGATTTCATTAACTACCTCATTCCTACGGATATCAGCAAGCTCGAGAATGATAAGTGCGTATATACCGCGTTTTTAGATCAGGATGGTTTGATCATAGACGACACAATATTTTACAGGTTGAGTGAAAGCAAATTTTTCTTTGTGCCTAATGCCTCTACAACACCCATGGTGTTTTCATGGATAAATTCACTTAAGCAGGATTTTAATGTAAAGATTTCAGACCTATCTGCAGATATTGCATGTATAGCAGTTCAGGGTCCGCTATCTGTAAAGATAGTAGAAGAGCTTAACTTCCATATGCCGGATCCATTCACATTCAATTTCTCTCCAACACAGAGTGTGAATGTTCTCACAAATTCCAACGACATGATTATTTCCGGAACTGGTTATACTGGGGAAAGGGGGTTTGAGATCATCTTACCATCCAAGGATTCTCCTGATATCTGGGACAAGATATCTAAAATAACAGATAAACTCGGAGGCGGGCCTTGTGGCCTTGGGGCGAGGGATACATTGAGGATGGAGAAAGGAATGCTTCTTTCCGGAACAGATTTCAATCATGACAGGGATCCATATGAATGTTCGATTGGATTTATAGTCAATAATGGAAATGATTTTGTTGGAAAAAATAACCTTATTGCAAGAAAATCCAGTGATGTGGAGGTATTCAGAGGTTTCATATTGAAAGAGAAAAGCATACCACGGAGCGGATTTGAGATTTATCACAACAGGGAAAAGGTAGGAAGAATAACGAGCGGTACAATGTCTCCAATCCTCGGGAAATCAATAGGCCTTGGATTCATAAGGAAAGAAAATTCAAAACCCGGTTCAGAAGTTGAGATAGTCATACGGGATAAAACCATACAAGCAGAGGTATCCAGACCGAAAATAGTTCCATAGGAAATACACCCCCCTCACTCTTTTGTCGGTTTTTTCAATGATGGCATTATATAGGCATAATTTTTTAGGTTTCATTTGAAATGAGTATTAAAATCATAGTTACAGACAAAGTTGACCCTGTTTTAATAAACAATCTTGAAAATTCAAATTTTGAGGTGGACTACTTCCCTGAAATAACATATGGTGAGTTGTTGGATAAGGTTGGGAAATACGATGCAATTGTTGTAAGGAGCAGAACAAAGATCACGTCTGAAATTGTAAAGAGATCAGCAAACATGAAGGTCGTCGCCAGGGCAGGTGTTGGCCTGGATGGGATAGCAATAGACGATCTGAAAGCGTCAAACATTGCGGTTATGTCAGCGCCTGAAGCTTCAACAACTTCTGTTGCAGAGCTTACAATCGGTATGATGATATGCGCCTCCAGAAACATCCAGAAAGCGTCTTTAGAAACTAAGAATATGATATTCAGGAAAGAAACAGGAATAGAGTTAAATGGCAAGACTTTTGGCATTATCGGCTTCGGCAGGATAGGTTTCAGGGTTGCTCAGATCGCCAAGACATTGGGAATGAATATTGTATATTACGACCTCTTTCCGAACGAGGAAAGGGCCCTGGCAATTGATGCGAGGTTGCTCGAAGTGAAAGAATTGATGGCAGTTTCGGATTTTATCGGAATCTTTGTTACTGTTAAAAAAGGAGATAAACCCATTCTGGGAAGGGAGGAACTGGATTGCATCAAACATGGAGCTATCATAATCAACACCAGCAGGGCGTCAGCAATAGACGGTGAACAACTTCTTTCTAAACTAAAAACAGGCAATGTTGCATTCTATTCGGCAGATGTGTTAATGGATGAGCCCCCCAAAGAGGCGTGGGAGAGAGAGTTGATAAGCCTCGACAACGTTCTGATCACACCGCACATAGGAGCTCAGACCGCCGAGGCTCAGAGAGCCATCGCGGTTTCAATATCTGAAAAGATAGTTGATTTCTTCGGTGGAAGAAAATGATATTGACTCCCGGTCCCGTAGAGGTATCCAGTAATGTTCTACTGGCATCACAAAGGCATATGCCCCACAGATCTGGAGAGTTCAGGGAGATAATGCGCAAATCCCTACAGATTCTTAGAGAGACCAGTAAATGTCAAAGGATTGCGATTACCACGGGTTCCGGGACAACAGCGGTCGATATGATGGTTCACTCACTCCTCAAAACCAACGAAAAGGTCGTTGCCCTCTCTTACGGTGAGTTTGGTGATCGGCTTGCTGAATCAATACGAAGGAGGGGATGCGATTTACATTTGCTCAGGTATAACGAAAACCAGCCCGCCGATCCAGACCTAATATTACGGGAAGCCAGAAAGCATGGGGCCTCCTCGCTCGCATTGGTGCACAATGAAACAGGTAATGGAACTATGCTATCCAATCTCCGTGAAATCTCGACGTCTGCTAGCGCGGAAGGATTTAATGTAATAGTCGATTCTGTTTCAGGTTTCGCAGCACTTCCTCTCGAAATTGAGAGATGGGGGATTTCTGCAGTTGCGACCTGTGGCCATAAGGGAATATCGTCGCTTACAGGCATTGCAATCAATATCCTGTCAGGCGAAACAGAAGACAGGCTGAATAAAATAGATCCAATGACACAGTATCTCGACCTGAGGAACTCCCTTGCTTTTATGGAAAAGCTGGAGACACCTTACACCCCGGCCATAGGACCATTTTCTGCTCTCAGCGTTGCTCTTGACGAATTATTCCACGAAGGCATAGAGGGAAGAATCAAGAGGATCCGAGGATACGCAGAATATGTTATTTCGGCACTTCAGGAAAAGGGATACAAAGTTACTGGAACGGAACAGACCAGATCAGACTGTGTCCTGAACATCGAAACAAAGAGCAATGCACCTGCCCTGATAAGCAAGTTGCATGAAAGAGGATATGAGGTATCTGGCGGTATGAAAGAGTACAGGGGAAAGGCAGTTAGAATAGGCTTAATGGGTCATCTTCGATTCGAAGACATAGTATTATTTGTAGAAACATTCCTGAAATTAGAAAGAGAAATTGGTTAAAAAAATTATAAATTATAAAACTTTTATTGAATTGTAAAATTAGAGTGGGTGTCTGGAAGCACCCTGTTCTATGTTGAGGGAAGAGGCCTGTTCCAGGCTCATGTTCTTTGTTTCCCTTATCGCTAATAGTGTCAATATCACACCTGCCAGTGCAATTCCAGCCAGTAGGTCAAACAACACTGGAAAACCAGAAGTTGCTATTATTGTTGGAACCAGGAAAGTGAATATTCCTGCACCAAGCTTCCCGGATCCCGCCGATATACCATGTGAGGTGGTCCTGATGCTTGTAGGAAACAGTTCGGTTGGTATGATAAAGGTGGTGGAATTGGGTCCAATATTTCCGACCAGAAACGAGAGACCATACATAGCGATAAAGAGGGAAAGATCAGTTTCGATTGTTGTAAAGCGCAGTGCGAAGATGAAATATATTATTGCCATTACAGAAAATCCTGCCCACTGAAGAAGCTTTCTGCCCGCCTTATCAATAAGCCCCACCGCAATCCAGTACCCTGGTACTTCAAACGCAAGTGCAAGTATTGTGTTTCCCTCCGCAATATGGAACACAGTCTCTGCAAGGTTACCTTTTACTGCTCCATACCCTATTAAGCCAAGAACGGTTCCGCTATTGACGGAAGTGCCGTAAAAGGCCATATCGAAAATAAACCAGGATCCTGCGGTCCCAAGCAAGAATAACCAGTATTTGTTTGCAATCGCACGATTTATTCTCCTTGAAAAGTTAGGTCCACCGTTTGTGTCTACGGCCTTTCCGGTTGAATGCTTTGTGGCATTTGTCACTGCTTCAGACGCAAGCGTCTTGTTTCCAGATTCCAGGGAATATCTCGGTGTTTCGAGTATCTTTCTCCTCAGATATATCACAGAAGCGGCTGGAATGGCTCCGAACGCAAGCATGAATCTCCACGATTCGGTGACCGGGAGGAAGGCAGTTGAGGCCAGTCCAACTATCGCACCCGCAAGGAGTCCAAAACCCTGCATCGCAAACACTGAAAGTACCAATTTGCCCCTGCTTTTGACGTTCGAATACTCGCTCATTATGGTCGCACTTATTGGATAATCTCCACCAATTCCTATACCAAGTATAAATCTGGAAATTATCAACATAGTTACGTTGATTGAAAACGCAGAAATTATTGCAAATACGACCAGTATGGACATTTCAACCCCATAGGTGAATTTTCGACCCTTTTTATCTGCAATTCTGCCGAATATCATCGCACCCAAAAATGCACCGAAAAGGGCAGCAGCACCTATCATGCCTGATATAAAGGTGTTACCGGCGATCTGGCCACCAAAAACCACGGAAGATTCTATTATCGGTGCTGCTGTTGATATGACGAACAGATCATAGGCATCTGAAAAGAAACCCATCCCAGCAACGAATATTGCTTTTCCGTGGAACCTGTTGACCTTTGCCTGGTCAAGCTCCTTTAACAAATCGTTGTCACTATCTTTACTCATAGTCTTACAGCCAAATAAGTGTGTGAGATAATATTAATCTAATTCAAATATTATATATGTCTATATAGTGTCATAAATATACCTATATATTAGATAGATTCTAATGTTACAAAACTTAATCTTACGACACACATGTTCTAAAGTCTGCATGGCTAATTCAAAGATTTCAGCGGCACAGAAAAAATTAATCGATCGCTTTTCTGATGCAAAAGATGGTAAGAGAATTATAGAAAAGTACCTGAAAGAAACAGAAAAGAAAACTGTCGAGGACCTTACGCTTCAGGAGGCGTCTAGGCTTATTACTAGAATAAAGGACAACAAAATACAGACACCTTCGACAAAGACTTCTCCAACGGTGAAACAGACCACACTTATAAGAAGCCTGCAGGATGGTGATGAGAGGATCCGAATAACAGAGGATTACCTGCGTAAGACGGGCATAACAGGGATCTCGGAGCTTTCGGTTAGCCAGGCCTCACAACTGATCGACAGGCTTCTTACAGCGAAAGCCGGAACCAAAGAAGAGAGATCAATGAGTCCCGCTACCATGAAACAGATCAGGTATATTGAAAAACTCCTGGAAAATGAAAAATTCAGAAAAACGGTTGAAGATCTTTTCAGAAGGTACAGGAAAAAAACAGCCGATGAGCTAACCCGCAAAGAAGCTGGCGAGATAATAGACAGGGTTATTGAAATACAGAAGTGATCTTATCAATCCAGACAGAACAGATCTGTTAGATATATTAAATGCAAAGCATTACAGATAAACCCAATGGAAAAGATACTAGTAAACTGCGCTTTACCATACGCGAATTCACCACTTCATCTTGGCCATATAGCCGGAAGTAACCTTGGGGCGGATATATTTGTCAGGGCTCTACGGCTTACTGGATATGATGTCTTATATGTTTGCGGAAGCGATGAATATGGCACTCCGATAACAATACAGGCTGAAGCAGAAAACGTGTCGCCAAAGGATATTGCGGATCGGTATCACCAGCAGCATGAAAAGTCGCTTGCAGCCATGCAGATCAACTTTGATATTTTTTCAAGAACGACCTCGCCCATTCATCATGAAACCGCTTCAGAACTATTCAGGCAGTTATACAATAATGGATACCTCGAAAGAACCACAATGATTTCTCCATTTTGCCCGACCTGCGGGAAATTCATGCCAGACAGGTATATCGAAGGAACCTGTCCATATTGCGGAAACAAGAGAGCAAGAGGGGACCAGTGCGATGAATGTGGCAGGATTCTTGATCCAAGGGATCTGATAGACCCGAGATGCATAATTTCTGGAGACGCGCCTGAATTCAGGGAAACGGATCATCTTTTTTTCCGTCTGGATAAATTCCAGGATAAGCTCGAATCCTGGATAAATTCCAGGACAAACTGGAAACCGCATGTACTTGAGTTCACAAAAGGTCTTTTAGCTGCAGGCCTGAAACCACGACCTGCCACCAGGGACATGTCCTGGGGTATCCCTGTACCAATAACGGGATTTGAGAACAAGGTAATATATGTGTGGATCGAGGCGCTGATGGGATACCTTTCATTCGCGAAAGAACTTTCCCTGCAAAGAGGGAAGAAGGATCTTTGGAAGGATTATTGGCAGGATCCAAATGTGAAGGCTTACTATTTCATGGGAAAAGACAACATCACTTTTCACACTATCATATGGCCAGCCATTATAATGGGTGTAGGTGGATTGAACCTACCTTATGATGTTCCTGCCAATGAGTACCTGCAATTTAACGGCGAGAAGTTTTCCAAGAGCAGGGGCATTGGATTCTCTATTGACAGCATAACATCGAAGGTGGATAGTAATTACGTGCGTTATTATCTTGCCTCAATTCTTCCCGAAAATGGAGATTCCAACTTCAGCTTGGAGGAAATGCAGGAAAAAGTGAATTCAGAATTCATCTCGAAATATGGAAACTTATTGCATAGAATAGTCAGCTTTGTGGTGTCAAACAAAATTGAGCTTTCATCAAGATCGATCGACCCGGAAGATCATGACATTCTTGACAGTTTTCTTGCAAAATTTGACGAATATACTGAGACAATTAAATCCGTTGAAATCAAGAAGGCGCTCAAGCTATGGATAGACCAGGTCCAGGAGGCAAATTCCTACGTTAATAGATCGGAACCATGGAAGCTTATTAAATCGGATCTCAAAAAATGCGCGGGAAAGCTCTATACAGCACTGCGTATGCTTCAGATTCTGACGGTTATGATATACCCTTACACACCAGAAGCTGCAGAAAAAGCTCTTCGAATTTCTGGTTTTGCAGGAGATATTAAGCAGGCGTATGAAACATTAAGGAGAGAAGATGTGGTATTCGCACCATCAAAAGCCGAAGTCCCATTCCAAAGGCTGGAGCTCAAAGAAGTCAATCCCAATTCGCTTGACCTTACGGTTGGCCTGATTGAAAAGGTCGAAGAACATCCCGACGCGGACAGGCTTTATGTGCTCCAGGTTTCTTTGGGGGACAGAAGGATTCAGCTTGTAGCCGGACTGAGAAAACACTACACACCAGATCAACTGGCAGGCAGAAGAATAATAGTGGTTGCAAACCTTAAAAAAGGAAGGTTCAGGGGAAAAGAATCGCAGGGAATGCTGCTGGCTGCAGACGATGGCAATTCAACAAAGACACTCACGGTTGATGACAGTGTCTCTCCCGGAACAAAAGTTGAGATCGGCCCATACAGATTTAATGGCACCCACACAGTTGAAATAGAGGATCTTCAAAAAATGGGTCTGAAAGTGGGCGAGAACCAGAAGGTATTCGCTCTCTTGGACGGAAGCAAGGAATTCTTGCATATTGGTCCACTCGTCGTGCATCCCGAGTCGAAGGTGCTCGAAGGCGCCACAGTAAAATAGCGAAGAATTGATATTTCGCTGTTCTTCTCTAATAAGATATAAATAGCCGCATTTACTACCGTCATGCTTTGATGATCCATATGCAACTTACTAAATTTGAAAGAGCTAGGATTATTGGAGCTCGGGCACTGCAGATTTCAATGGGAGCCCCTGTTATTATTGACGTTCCGAAAGGAATGATAGATCCTGTGGATATTGCTATGCTTGAATATGAGAATAACCTTATTCCTATTACTATAAAAAGATAGTATGGAATATTTTTTATTCAATTCTCTTATCTTGAGAGGTGGAGAAAAACGAGTTTGTCGATCTTCTGGATCAGATGACATCAGACGCCTCATCGAATACGCACACAAGATTAACCCTGGTCAGAACATTTGAAAACTTCTTTCCAAAAAAAATACTTGCCGGAAATTATCTGGATATAAAATCTATCCCGGTATCAGGAAACTACAGGTTTGTCGTATCAAAGTTCAACAAATCTGAATATGAAACCTTCAGATCATATTTCAGGAACGACCTGAATTTCCTCTTTTTCAGTTATCGGAACCTCGACAGCATCCTTTCAGCCTCCAATCATTCCGGTTATTTTCTATCACGTTTCAGGGCAGGAGGCAACGGTTCAATTTCACTGAAATCAACTCCTGATCACACTGGCCAGAGCTACCTGCTTAATGAGATCAGGAATGCGATCATAAACGAAATCTATCCCTACGAAATGAGGCTCTCCAATTCAGAAGGCTGGGTTGATCTGAGCACTGATCTTAATTTTCGCATCAACGGCCCTTTACATGCGCATTCAGGTTTCATATTTGATTTGACAACACACATAATCGATATAATCTCGTCTTTGAACGATAGGATAATCGCCCAAAGGGTAAAGAGAAGTCCATCCAGTGGAATCAGGTCAGGGCAGATCAAACCGGTCACTTTTAGATTAACTGAGAGAATTCCAGGCGAAAAGTTAGTGGAATTGGTTAACCGTTCTTTCCTATGTGGAAAGATTGAGGAAAGCGTGCTTGGATCATCATTTTATGTTTTTGAGTCTACGTTTTCAGCTCCATTCTGCAGGATCACCAAATCACAGGATTTTGTTAAGTTGATATCCCTTCCAAGCGCTTCTCTTGATAACGTTGCATCTGTAATTGATAATTTATATGACGCAGGAAGGTTGATTGATGACAGGCAGTAGGAGCGCCGCTTTATTCAGGGAATATGCCATAGATCGCGAGATACAGCGGATTCTTACAGTGGTCGTTTCAATGCTGCAATCACTCCCAACCGATCAATCCTATAATATTACAAATATAGGAAGGCAGGGAAAAACGACGTTTAATGTCACAGCCATCAGGGATCTTGATGGAGGTTCAAAACAGAACCACCTCCTTATAGACGTCCTGCCGCCAACCAATATACTTCCGATTGAACAGTGGATACCTGAACACCTGGAAAGATCATATGTTGAACCCGAACGCAATTCTACAGTCGACCGGGTTTTGGTTATAAGGTCTTCTGACCGGAAGGCAGCTTTGAAAGAGATAGGAAAGTCACTTCACAATTCAATAATATGGGAGATAGACGAGTTGAATGGAGTCATTCGTATTGCATCCGGAAACCACTTCGACCGACAGCTAGGAAATTCCCTCAAGGATGGGTATAACCTTGCGTTCGACAATTTTCCGAATCCATATTTTCCAGAAATGAATCCACTGCTCAAACTTCACTTCCTTACACTCAACTTCAACAGGCGTGGCCTGCATAATAAGTCGGCAGTTCTGGAGGACGCTGTGCGGATCGCATCCTCCTTCAGCATCTTCGGCGATCTGAATGCAATAAACACCGATTTCTCATCGCTCTTAAACACTCTTCTAAAGATTGGAATCGCAACCGGCTCATCGAGAATAAGCTTCCCATGGAGCCGTACCCGGACGGAACGGGCCTTCATTCGCCGTTATTACCGGTACGTTGAAAAGGCCTCAAAAACATCATTATATGATTATGATTCCTTTTTCTAGTTACAGACTTTTTGGCCGAAATTAAAACTAAATCTATTTATGCAGGTAGGATAATCCGCTTCCATGGAAGATCATGTCAAAAGAATTATGGAAACGCTTAACGCTGAAAAGGTGTCATTTCTGCAGATGCAGTTTACTGATATCCTTGGTTTTGTAAAAACCCTCACTGTGCCCAAAAACCGATTTGAAAGCGCAGTAACAGAAGGGGTTGTATTTGATGGCAGTTCCGTAGCGGGATACGCCCAGATTGAGGAATCTGACATGCGGGCTGTGCCGGACATATCCACATTCACTATACTGCCGGAGGATAACGACCGCTTTCGGGTTGCAAGATTCATTTGTGATATACACACGCCAGACGGTGACCAGTTCCCGGGCGATCCAAGATATATCCTGAAAACATTGCTGCAGAAGCTCAACAAAGAAAAAAAGGACTTTTTTGTCGGGCCGGAGTTCGAGTTTTTCCTGTTCAAATATGACGAGCATGGCAACCCGACGAATGAACCCGTGGATTTCGGCGGTTATTTTGACAACACCCCGCTTGACAGAGCGAGCCTGATCAGGCAGGAAATTCTGAACGAGCTGCACAAGCTTGGTTATCAGCCTGAGGCGGCACACCATGAGGTAGCCTTCGGGCAGCATGAGATTGACCTGAGATATGCACAGGCCCTTATGATGGCGGACCGGGTTGCTATGCTCAAAAGCATAATAAAGAATATTGCCCAGAAGCACGGTTATTATGCAACATTCATGCCAAAACCAATCAACGGCGTTAACGGATCCGGGATGCACGTTCACCAGAGCATAATGGCCCTTGATGAATCCTATAATTATTTCTACGACGAAAAAGCCAAGTACGGACTGAGTGAAATGGCAATGCATTATCTTGGAGGAATTCTGACGCACATCAGTGAAGCATCTGCAGTTCTGGCATCATGGGTAAACTCATACAAGAGGCTTATCCCGGGATATGAAGCGCCTGTTTACATTTCCTGGGCCAACAAAAATAGAAGTGCCCTCGTGCGTGTTCCAGCCGGTGTAGGTAACCGAAAGAGGATGGAACTCAGATGCCCGGATCCTGCAGGAAATCCGTATCTGCAGTTTTCCGTCATTCTCGCAATGGGCCTTGACGGAATCAACAGGAAGATTGACCCGCCTGATCCAGTGGAGCGGGATATCTATCATATGACTGCAGAAGAGAGGCTGAAGCATGGGATCGGCTCGATGCCAGAAAGC
>JAJZLW010000125.1 GCA_021850505.1 Thermoplasmata archaeon | reverse complement strand
ATATACATACCATGCATATAAATACATCTGCTATCCAAGTTGTAATTCCAATGAGTAAAACAAAAGATTTCTATGATATAATCATAAACGACCGTTTGACATGCTATGTAAAAAAGGTGTAGTTAAGATTAAATATATTAACCTTATTTTAAATCGTCTTGAAATATTGAACTTTGATCTTTGGTACTTGATTCAAAAGATCATATGTTCCACTTGTTTTCAGATATTCCTGATTAAAATGATTGACAAGATAGAATAAGCATTATAATTCCAATTTGTATAATGAGGCAATGCGAATACTAATCCTTGGGATCGATGGATACATTGGCTGGCCACTCGCCCTGCATTTACTTGAACGCGGCCATGAAGTATCCGGAATTGACAGCTTTTACACAAGAAGGAGGGTCAGAGAGGTTGGATCCGATTCAGCTATCCCAATAAAGTCCATGGAACGCAGGATCGAGTCGCTTAAGGAAGTTTCTGATCACAGGCTAAATTTTCTTCGAGGAGATGTCAGTAATCCCAGGATTATATATGATGCAATAAAGAAGTTCAAACCTGAATGCACGGTGCATCTAGCAGAGCAGAGATCCGCCCCATATTCAATGATTGGCCTCAAACAGGCTACAGAGACACTGCAAAAGAACATGATTGGCACTGTGAACCTTGCATATGCAATCAAGGATGTGGTCCCAAATTGCCATATACTGAAGCTTGGGACAATGGGAGAATATGGCACCCCCAATATTGACATTCCTGAGGGATTTTTTGAAGTGGAGTACCGTGGTAGGAGAGATACACTACCTTTTCCAAGAAATGCCGGTTCCTGGTACCACTGGTCAAAGGTACATGATTCAAACAACCTCATGTTTGCAAACAACGTCTGGAAGATACCAGTTACAGATGTGATGCAGGGAGTTGTGTATGGTACCAGTACTGAAGAAACAGACAGATTCTCGGCGCCAACTAGATTCGACATAGATGAGGTGTGGGGAACCGCACTGAATCGTTTCTGTGCCCAAGCTGTATGTGGTATGCCAATAACACCGTATGGCAAGGGCGGACAGACGAGAGGGTTTCTATCATTGACTGACAGTATTGGATGCCTGACGATTGCCGCTGAGAAACCACCTGAAAAAGGTGAATACAGGGTTTTTAACCAGTTTGATGAATATTACTCTGTCAATGATCTCGCAGAAAGGGTCAAGAAAAGTTATGAACATCTAACAGGGAAACCAGCCAAAATAGAGCATGTTGAGAATCCGAGAATAGAGAAGGAATCACATTATTACAAGCCAGATATGATAAAACTTCGTAATCTTGGTTACAGGCCATCAAGATCACTCGAAACTGAAATACTAAAGATCCTGTCGGATCTTTCGAAGCACAGGCGCAGGATAGACAGACTCAAGGCATGTATTATGCCTAAAACATTCTGGTCCAAGAGCTCAGGGATCTGATACCGATGATTCATAAGTTCTCTTCAGGACCTGAAGATAGTCGTGGGAATAGCCTACGCTTATCCATTCTTCCCTTCCTATCTCAATACCCATCGTATTCATGCCCGCTGCAATGGATGCGTTGATTGATGGGGTCAGTTCAAGCGGTCTTAAAGTGGATTCCAATAGATTTGCGATAACCCATGGTGAAAGAATGTAACAGGCACACAGTGCAAGGTTTGATTTTGGCCTGGCAGGCTTCTCCTTAAGAGAACTAACTTTCTTGATGTTCTTCGGAAGCCCGATTGCATCGATTACTTCAGCTATACCGTATCTTTGGGGGTTATCCACACGCATCAGATATAATACCTGAGATCCATTTTGATTGAACAGATCGATTCCGGATTTTACGTGCCTGATATCCATGATCATTCCATCTCCAGCATTAAGGATAAATGGCTCATCTTCGATGAATCCGGATGCTTTTCTGACGGCATCACCAAAGCCATTCGGTGAATCCTGGTAGATAATTGAGGCATCCGGTATGTTTTCCTCTATAAATGCCCTTGTCATGATATCGCTTTTCCCAATAACTATACCGATTTCATCTATTCCAAGTGATCTGATTCTTGAATATATGGCATCTAAAAGTGGCCGCAGAACAACCCTGCCATCGATTTTCAGATAGATAGGCAAAAGCTCCTTCCTGAGTCGTCCGTCCAGTCCTGACCTGGTACCAAGACCTGCGGCAGTAATGAGACCTTTCACTGTCCAGATAATGCCTGTTTAAGTTAAATATGTTCACCTTAAATGGCACTGCTATTTAAACCGTTAACATGGTGAACTAACAAAATTTGTTCTCCATAACCGGTGATGGAAAAACAAATAATATCTAATGCACATATTCCTGCATGGGTCAGATGCCTAGCGAATTCCTCACCATGGACGATTTTGACTTCGATGGAAGAACCGTTTATCTCAGACTGGACCTGAACTCGCCAATAAATCCGGCAACTGGCGAGATCATGGATTTCTCCAGGTTCAGTGCTCATCTTGAGACTATCAACGAATTAAGGAACTCAAAGCTTGTAATTGTGGCACACCAGAGCAGGCCTGGAAAGGATGACTTTCTGAGCCTTAGGTGGCATGCGTTCCACCTTTCGACCATGCTCAAGAAGAAGATTACGTTTATAGATCAACTTTTTGGAAATGAGGTATCTGAGGCGATAATTGCAATGAAGCCTGGAGATATTATAATGCTTGAAAATTCAAGGTTTTACTCGGAGGAGGTAAGTCTTGACGGCTCAGACCTTGATGTCATGGTAGCATCAAACATCGTAAAGAACCTGGCACCCCTTTTTGATTATTTTGTAATTGACGCTTTTCCTGCCATTCACAGACCACAGATTACACTGACCGGATTTAGGAGTTCCAAACCAAACATTGCGGGTAGGCTTATTGAAAAGGAGATAAAGGCAATCAGCAGATTCAACAGCATCACAGGGGGCAATAAGATAGCTATTCTGTCTGGGGCAAAGATTTCCGAATCAATAAGGGTTGCAAAAAGCTTTCTTGAGAGGAAAATGGTGGACTTTGTTTTGACTGGGGGTGTAGTTGGAAATGCGTTTCTCAGTGCTTCCGGAACAAACATTGGAAAGAGATCTGCAGATTTCATTGCCAAGAACAACAAGGATCACACCGAACTTTTGCAGATCTGCAGGGATCTCTTGAAAAAATATCCTGACAGAATAATTACACCCACAGATTTTATACTGAATCCTTCCGGTAAGAGGGCAATAGCGGGTTCTCAGATACCAGATGGTGAAATGATAGCTGACATAGGTGTTGATACAATAGTCAGGTTTGGAGAATTTATTGATAAGGCATCAGCGATATTCATGAACGGTCCTATGGGTATGTATGAGGTCGAGAAATATTCAACCGGAACCAGGGAGGTCTTCAGTTCAGTCGCAAAATCCGGTGCACTTTCAATAGCTGGTGGCGGTCACACACTGAGTGCGCTTGAGAAGATGGATCTTGTGGGCAGAATATCGCATGCCTCAACCGGAGGGGGCGCCCTGATAAGCTATTTATCCGGTGATAAGATGCCAGTGCTTGATGCTCTGAGAGAGAGCAAAAAGATATTTTCAGGTAGAGAAAATGGACACATATAATCAACAGAATTTGGTGGATGAGATTAACCTCACACGATCTCTCCTGGACTCACTGGAACGGCAGATTACGGCGGCTGACAAGGCATATCAGGACATGTCAACAACACTGGCAGTAATAAAGGAAAGGGGTTCCATCGCGGCTAGTGAAACAAGGATTTCGATCGGGTCTGGCATGTTTCTAAAGGGAAACCTTGATGTATCCGGAAACATAATAATACCAATCGGGTCTGATATCTATATAGAGGCAACAACTGAGGAAGCAGTAAAACGAATAGAAACTAATCTGGATAATCTCAGGAAGTCTCTGGAAGGTTTGCTGGATAGACAGGCCGAGCTCAGAATCAGGCATGACGATCTTCTCGCAATAGCGCAAAATATAGGGAATCAGGAACAGAAGTAGAAGAATGTTCGAGGGTCTAGCTAACAGGATATCCAGGCTTTTCTCCGGGTCCGTGGATGGTGAGGTCATACGTAAGACCGAGCTGAGAGACAGAATGTTTGAGGCACTTGTTGAATCCGATGTATCAGTGGACCTGGCTGAAAAAATATCTGATTCTATTCTAATGAAGGCGGAAAAACTGAAAGGAAAGATCTCAGTGAATCAGATGCAGATTATGATTAGAAGGGAATTGATAGAGATCCTTACTGCAAGCGGCCGGGCACCAGATATTCTCTCTGTAAAGAAGAGACCGTATATAATACTCTTTCTTGGGGTAAATGGCGGCGGTAAGACGACGACAATCGCCAAACTTGCCAGCTACCTAAAGAAGAATGGTTTCAGAGCAGTGCTGTCTGCATCTGACACATTCAGGGCTGGCGCCATAGAGCAGCTTTCAACATGGAGCAGCAGAACTGGCATTGAAATTATCAAACATGAGCAGGGATCAGACCCGTCAGCAGTTGCATTTGACGCGATAAACCATGCAATCGCAAGAAAACTGGATTTTGTTTTGATAGATACAGCCGGGAGGATGCAGAACAACAAAAACCTCATTGAAGAAATGAAAAAGATAAAAAGGGTGGCAAAGCCTGACCTGACTCTTCTGATACTTGACGCAATGATAGGTCAGGATGCAGTCGAGCAGGGAAGGACCTTTCTTGAGCATGTGGGATTAGACGGCCTCATTGTGACTAAACTTGATACCGATGCCCGCGGCGGTCTGCTCATATCACTGGTAAGTGAAATTGGTAAGCCGGTATACTTTGTCTGTACAGGGCAGGATCTTGACGACATCATTCCCTTCGATCCGCAATGGTATGCAGATAAGATACTTCCTCTATCAAGCAATACCTGATAACATTCTTGATACAGCCTTGTGATCAAGTTCCGTCGTTATGAGCGGAATATTTTCGATCTCTGCGAGCTTGACTGCGAGTTCATCGATACGCCCTGCCTGTATATAGACGACAGCTGCAGGCTTAAGCGGGTGTACACGTATTGCAATCATGGGACTCCTGCCCATTTTGACCTCGGTGAAGCATATCACGCGCTGGCTTGACCAACCATACAATACCGAATATTCAGAATAGGAGAAAGAAAGAATTGCCTTGATTCCATCCACAATAGTATATCCCATAACATGCCTGGACGTCGGCACGTTTGAAACATTGGTACCCCTGATCGCTTTGATAACTTCATCAAGCGCAACCTCATGATCGTAATCACGTATGTCAAGAAGTGCGTCAGAAGGCACCCCAGACGTATATCTCCGGATCAGGTTTCCACCACGTGCTCTGTCTATTTCAATGAGTGCATTGACAATCTTCCTTATCGAAGACACTCCGGGTGACCTTCGCCTTCCGGATTCATAATCGCTAATTACTGATGGGGAAATATCGAGATGTGTGGCGAGCTCATGCTTGCTTACCCCGAACTCCTCCCTCCATTTCCTTATTGCAGCTCCAGGATCTTCTGATATTGTGATTTCCCCTGCCATCTTTTCTTCGAGCATCATTGTGAGTGACCTGCATCATTTTGCCACAGATGATTTTAAGTACCAGCCAGATCGGTATAATTTCTGCCATTTTTGCAGCAACCGAAATTGGCTCGATCTCTGAACATTTGTCACCTGCAGACGCATGTTATAGGGTCGAGCAGGTAATTAATGTTATCTGTCGGACACAGGTTTTCATTCAATTATTATGTTTTCATCCACCGTTAAGAACAAACCATCTTCCAGTATGAAGTATGATTACGTTTAACGGATCCAGAATCTTCCCGCCATCTATCCTTCCAAATGTGCCTGAACGTAACGATGACAATACATCGATAATGTTTCCCTTTATTTTTATTCCTCTTTTGTCACAGAAGTTCAAGATTTCACGGACTGCATCTAACAGATCGGTACCAGCCTCTACCTTAAGTGTTAAGGAATCCTTGAGGGATTGAAGATACCTGATCGTGTTAACAGCTTCCTCGATCTTCCTGTGAATTCTGGATTCAATTATTATTACGTTCTTTTCACCGGTGCCAATCCTTGAAGATATCTGTTTTGTGGATAGCCCGGATGCCCTAAGACTGATAATTTCAGCCTGTCTGCGCGTCAGAAACGTGTTTGAATAGTCCACTATAATGGTAACATGCAGGTAAATAAAAATGTTTACTTATTCTTCTTAGTAAAAGTTATTATTACCAAGGCCTATACAGTGATGAATGAGGAAATATAGGGTTGTGGCAGCTGCAATTGTAGTCATAGTTCTCATTGTATCCGTCTACTTCCTGATACCGGATCACAGACAGAGTCTCGTCGTATATTCAGCAGATGCATATGTTGGAGAGGTCAACGCATTGATCTCAGGTTTTCATAATGCTACAGGATTGGCTGGTGATACTTCTATTGGCGGCGGCTCATTCACGATTGGACATGAAATTGGAAATGGGGTTCCGGCAAATCTCTTCTTCTCCGTCTCGAGATCTGCCTACAGTCACCAGTATCTTGGCTCAAAATATTACAGTGGATGGGCCGTTGCTCTTGCAGGCGATTCCCTCGTTCTGGCATATTCCGGGAAAAACCTGAACGCTGCCGATGCATCCCTTATAAACAATTTTAGTTCGGCGTACCGGAGTAATAACACAAGTATATTCGCAGATGCTTTTGATTTCCTTACATCTGGAACTTTTAAGGTCGGGATTTCCAATGCAAGCAGCGATCCTGCGGGTCTGAGGGCGTATATTTCGCTCGAAATAGCGGGTTACCTGTATTCTGATGGGAACGAGTCATATTACATACACAGACTGATCTCTAATGACGGTCTTGTTTCTGCTTCAAGCGCAGCAGATCTTGTAGCACCGCTCGAGGCGGGCCAGGTTTCATTTCTATATATTTACAGATCCGCTGCAATTTCAAAGGGACTCAACTTTATCACACTGCCCGATCAATTGAATTTTGGGAATTACTCTTTGGCATCATTTTATTCCAATTTTTCCTATCAAACACAGACTGGCCTGATCCATGGATTTCCTGTTTATCTTTATGTATCTATTCCAGCAAACGAGTCTCTTGTTTCGGAATCACAAAAATTTGTTGAATATTCAATGGAAAACAGATATCTGCTCGCATATTTCGGAATGATAACTATGAATAAGCCGATGATTTTCTATAATAATACTGCACCATCTTTCCTGTCACAGTACATTAAAAATGACAGTCTGTTATACGGTGGAAACCTGTGAGGCATCGCATTTGAAAACCTCGAACAGAATAAGACCCAGGGACGCCCTCTGGCTGATAGCATCAATAACGGCATGGATTCTTGTAATCCCGATTGCCCTGATCCTGATTTACGGTTTCTATATATACAGGTCAGCTACGGGATTTGGCATTGCAGTATTCAGATCGATAGCTCTCACTATTCTAACATCCGGCTTGTCTGCAATAGTAATATTTATTGTCTTCACGCCGCTTGCATACGAGCTTGCTGGCAGAGCTCACAGGGCGATGGAAACCATATCAGATATACCGGCAAGTATACCTCATCCTGTTGTCGGAATAGCGTTTCTAATTATGGACAGCCCGATAACACCAACCGGCAGGTTTCTAAATTCAATAGGCCTGAACCTTTTTGACAGCATCCAGGGGATAATTGTAGCCCTTACGTTCGTTGCCACACCTATTTACGTGCGGTCGATGCAGTCTGTGTTTGCAGCCAGGAATGCATTTCCGGATCTATATGCGGAAAGCCTTGGAGCATCTCGTCTTCGGGTACTGTATAGAAGTGCACTTCCCGCTGTTAAAAGAGAAGCTGTATATTCATCGCTTACAGCAATGAGCAGGGGCATGAGTGAATTCGGTTCCATCGCGATACTTGCCTATTATGTGACTCAATATCCATTCAGCGGAGTAAGCAATGCATCAGTGCTTATCTTTCAGTATTACAGTTTCTATGGCCCCCAGGGGGCAATTACTGCCTCTGCCGTTATGATAGTATTCTCTTTACTCTTATTATTCATTGCGAGGTTATTTACCCGCAACCGGGAAGCAAGCAGAGGGTCTGTTCAATGACAGTAAATGTTGACATAACAGGCACTGCAGGTACCCTGAAGGTGAAAGCTGAAATCAACGGGACTGGTCTCATACTTCTCACAGGCAGGAATGGCTCCGGAAAGACAACCATCATGAGGATGATAGCTGGCCAGATTAGCATTCAGTCCGGAAGCATAGTTCTAAATGGTAAAAACGTCACATTTGAACCGCTAAATAGACGGAAGATAGTATTCATAAATCATGATTCAGTTTTGAGTGAACTGACAGTGGATTCACATATCAGATGGTCAAGATCAAATACTACAGAAGAAGAGGTTTCATTAATAAAAGAGAAGATGGGGGTAAACTATAGCGGAAAGGTAAAGGATCTCAGCCTTGGACAGCGAATGAGGGTGTCAATAGCATCTGCAATTTTAAGCCGCCCTCGAGCAATATTGCTTGACGAAACACTTGCAAATATCAGTGAAAAGAGTCTGGTTCTTGAAAACATAAGAACAATCAGCAGGGAAAAAAATATAGATTTTATTGTGGCATCACAGATAAAGATGCCTGAAATTGCGTGGGATGCGTCCTATGTTGTCGAAAACGGCATTACCTCTAAAATTGCTGATTGAATCAGTAACAGCATTATAAGCTCTGAAAGCATGAAAGACTTGGGTAGACCGGTAATAGAACATATTTTTACTTAACACATTCAGGAAATTTCTGGTTTATTCATAAATTGTTCTGCAGTTAAAATCTTCCTTGATCGTCTTCTTCTTCATTTTAAATCTGTATCTTGAAACCCTAAAAGGAACTTATAATAAAATGAAAATATTCAGTTTCATGGAAGAAAACCTTCTGGATATAGAATATTTCAGGAAATTGGATATCAGGACAGCTAAGGTTACAGAATGTGAGAAGATTGAAAAATCTAGGAGTCTGCTGCGATTGGCCGTTGATCTGGGTGGGGAGACAAAGCAGGTCGTGTCAAGTATAGCCAGCAGCTACAGGCCCGAAGACCTGATTGGAAAAACTATTATAGTGATCACAAACCTGAAGCCTGCCACATTTATGGGCCACAAAAGTGAGGCGATGCTTCTTGCAGCCGAGGATGAGGGATCTCTTTCGTTGCTCACTACGTTTTCAGAAATTAAACCGGGAACAGAGGTACATTAGCCAATGGACATCTTACTCCTTTTGCCTTTCTGACTCAAATTCCTTTTTAAATTTCTGGACATCCCTTGCCTTTACTTCAAGTATAAATGATCCAATGTAGTTACAATCGTCGCATTTGTATACTGCACCGATGAGTCCGCCAGCTATCCAGTTTACATGTATTGAGGCACATTTTGGGCAGATTTTTACAGGCTCGAGTCCATCCACGTATACGGATGTAGATGGAATGAATAAATATTATCTGTTTACCTTTCCACTGAAATGTTTTCTGTTATAGCAATCAGGCAATCTGTCTTTGGATAAAAGAGGCGATATTATCGATTATCCTGCTCTTGACCTGAGATGGTTTCGTCCATGAGAACAGTGAGGGCTCAAGGTAACAGGCTAGTGCACATTTATTGCAGCTTGTAAATTCGCCCCATGAGTATGTATCCCAGAGCTTCAGTATATCAGTATCCCAGACAGTGAGTGATCCACTGTATTCATTCAGGACGTAGCAGGGCATTACTATTTTTCCAGTTGGATCCACATTTATCGTAAGCCATGGCTTGCATTCCCAGGATATTCCATGATACCATGAATTCAATATTGATTCAAAATATTCCTTTGAATTCATAATAGGGGCTTTATTCATCTTCAATGAAAGGAGATTTTCAATCACAGCTTTCAGTCTTGATGAATCTGGACTCTCCTTTTCTGCTGTAGTATAATCAAAAGCAATCTGAAAGTTGATCTGAATCCCCAGCTTTTGAGCAAGATTCACAAGATCAGCGGCCTGATCGAGATTCTCCGCAGTGATCGTTGAGCTTATTGCCATATTAAGGTACCGCCTTGCCTCCTTAATGCCGGCGACTGCATGATCATAAGAACCTGAAACACCCCTTAATCTGTCATGAACCTTGCCAATTCCATCCAGAGATACGAATAGAAAGTCAAGGTTATCCTTTATTTCGCGTACTTTCTTCTGCAGAAGCCAACCGTTGGATACCATTGAAGTGTGGAACCTGGAATATGACTCGTCAAGAATCTGCCCTATATCATTCCTGAGGAGTGGTTCACCACCCTCAAAACCCATGAACAATACACCTGCTTTTTTGAGTGATTTAAGCATTCTTACCTCATCTTCCAATGACATGAGATCACTGTCTTCTCTCCGCCAGAAAGGACACATCTTGCACTCAAGGTTGCATCTGTATAGAAGTTTATGACCCGCAATAACTGGCATTCTTTTGTGTGTCAGACCCTTGAAAGAACGGGTAATTCCGCGTCCGAGAACCGGGCGGATTAATGACATGATTAGCCAGTAAATCTGCGGTATTATACTTTTCAGTGCGATCTTGCAAACACGGTAAATCTGTGCAATAGGCATTTATTTCTGCAAGGCGTAAATGTTGATAGTTCTAAGTGTCTTGATACCGTGATTGTGAGAGTTACGAAAGCAATGTATTTCCTTGAATGAAGCGATTTGAAATGCTAATGATAGACAATAATGATACCTCAATTAGAATCTCCGATAAACCTAAGGATTATGCCATTGAAAGCGGTTACGCTGCATGTTTACAATGGAAACGTGTTAATAATTGGGCGAAATGGTATGAGAAAGATAATCTTGAGTTTAAATAATTATCTACGGTGAACGTCACGATATATAGGGAATTGCCCTTCCGAAACCAAGTGCCAAAGTTATCCCTGCCACACCTATTCCGGCCAAAAATATGGCAAGCATATAATAGTCGGTCCTGGTCATCGGTATATCAACAAAATAAGTTCTGTGTTTGTATGCCCTGAAACCCCTGGTATCTGCCGAAATTGCTATATCCT
>JAJZLW010000018.1 GCA_021850505.1 Thermoplasmata archaeon | reverse complement strand
ATTCTCCACCCCTCGCTACCGAGCACAATTCCTCACTGCGCAATGGATCAGGGTGGGGAATTTTAAACCGGCGATCCTGGGGAATTCCTAACCGCCATAAATGGGGAAATTTGATCCGGCGTTTACAATGGAAACTTATTATCTATAATACAACCTCAGGAAACACTTAACGCTGATCTGAAAATAAAGCAGTATGAGAAATATCTTGATCCTGAATCAAGATTATACATTGCTGGTCAAATTGTCATGCAAAAAGTGAAATCATCAATAAGCTTGATTAAAGGACTATCGAAATTCTATGACGTCGATTTAACAGTGGTAAACAAGGAAATTCAAAGAGTTGATTTAGATAACATAAACAAGCTTATGATGTATGAAGGACGCATTGCATCGGCTTACTGGACTGAATTATCCAAAATATTAAATGGATTAGCATCGGATTTCCACTTTGAAACAAGGAAAAACCTTTCGTATTCATGGAATATGAACGCTTCCGATCCAATCAACGCTCTATTGAATTACGGATATGCTATACTTGAATCAATGGTCAGGAAAGATATTAATGCAATAGGTCTTGATGTATCAATAGGATATCTTCATGAGATAGCACCGTCCAAGCATCCTCTTGTTTATGATTTACAAGAATTGTTCAGGTATGTTGTTGATTATTCTGTCATCGAATTATTAGAGACAAAGATAAAGAAATCAGATTTCATAACAACTGAGAATTATCATATCCGTTTGAGACCTGATACAGCTAAATTGTTGATTGAAAAAATCGATGGCAATTTCAATAAGCGATATGAATTCAGGAATAAACAGCATAGACTTGAGAACATAATGTTTGAAAATGTCAGGGAATTAAGCAGATACATTTCAGGAAAGACAAAAACACTGGATTTCAAGATACCCGATATTGCAATTTCAAGGAATGATACCATAGATATGAAGAACAGGATCATGTTAATTGATACTCAAAAACGGAAAGATTTGAAGATAAACAAATCTACATTATGGTATCAGCAAAAGAGGATTAAAGAGGGTAAGACCATAAAGATGTATAATAAAACAAGGGTGAAGATTGAATGAATGGACAAATACCAGTTGATTATGTGTTGTATAAATTAAACGGAACGTTCCAAGTAAAGGATATATATAAAGCTTTAGTGATTGCTAAGGATATTACTGAAGCTAAGAGCATTAAATCGCGAATGGATTTTGATAGAGTTCCTATAAAAGTGAATGAAAAAATTACCACATATTACGATTCCAAGTCAGATTTAGAAAAGAAAATTGAACCGGAGGAAATTATATCTGAATCAACTGGTATTCTTGAAGCCCTTAGCTATCTTTCGAGAAGGGATTTCTATTTTATCCTTACCGGAAATGATATTATCCATATAGTTCATTACTCAGACCTTAACAATCCGTTGGTATCCTTAGGTATTTACGCTCAAATCACATATTGTGAAATAGCTATACGAAATTTTGCAAGGTCAAAAAGTCCTTCTGACTTGGATTACGGAGAAAAATTCCTTAATGATATAAATAAAAATCTCGGCTTGAATATAAATGTTGTGAGAGCTAAGAATCAATTTCAAGTTAAAAAGAGTTTACAGACCGAAACTGACTTTTTTGATGAACTTTACTTTGATGAGGAATTGATTTTGTTCAGAGAACTCATCAAATCTGGGCTAGACGCCAACAGAGTGAAAGAATTTGAACGATTTATCAATCTTGAAGATTCCAGAATTGTGTCTCTAAAAGATAAGAGAAATGAAGTTATGCACTCAAAACCAGAGATTATTAAAAATCAATCTGACATCATTGAATGGTTGAAGTTTTTACAAGATTGTCAGAATATCATAAGTATTATAGGCGGAAAGACGGTGTTTTATCAATGAGCAAGAGAGATACAAACTCAATAAATGATTATAGAACTGATTCTGAAAGAATCACTGAACTCATATCCAAATATGAACAGATAAAGAAATCCGGTGAAATCAAGAAGTACAATGAAGAATCTACAAAGAAGGATTTCATTTTGCCTCTGTTTGAAGCACTGGGTTGGAATGTTTACAATAAAACAAATAAAGACAGTTCAGTAAGTGCAGAGGAAACAATCTCAAAGAAGAGAGTAGACTATGGATTTAGGATTAATGGAATTCCAAAGTTTTTCCTTGAAGCCAAATCTTTAAAAGAAGAGAACCTCCAGACAAATAACAGGTACATAACACAAGCCATAGACTATGCATGGATGAAATCATGTTCATGGGCAATACTTACCAATTTTGAAACAATTGCTGTATACAATGCAGACTGGAAAGAATCAAATTATGGAAATAACTTGTTCTTTGTTTTACATCCAAGTGATTTTTTAACCGACAAGAGATTCACTTATCTTTCAAAAGGTGCTTTTGAAAATAACGAACTTGACAAGATAGCATCTAGATATGGAAAAAAACAGTTGAAAAATCCAATAAACAAACAGCTCTTACAGGATATGATCCACTTTCGAGAGGTTCTTTCAAAGGATATTGTTAGGAATAATCAGGACAAGAATCTTACTCAGGATGACATAGACGAATCCGTGCAGAGAATCCTTGACCGTTTGATCTTCATAAGGAATGCCGAGGATAGGGGTCTAGAAGAGAATCAGCTACAATCCAATGTAAGGCAGTGGTATGCTAAAGGTAAAGGTCATCTTGTAAAAGAAATCTCTAGAATATACAAGGATTATGATGATAAATATAACAGCAAACTCTTTGCTCACCATTTATGCGATGATCTTTACATTGACAATGAGGCACTTCAAGAGGTCATAGAGGGTCTTAACCAGTCTAAGGACAACTCTTACAGATACGATTTCTCTATCATTGAATCGGATGTTCTGGGGAACATATATGAGCAGTATCTTGGCAATATTCTCAAGTCAACACCAAAGAGGGCAAAACTTGAGGAATCAAAAACTCATAGGAAAGAACAAGGCATCTACTATACGCCATCTTACATAGTTGATTACATCGTAAAGAATACAGTTCGTGAATATATCAAAACTCATACACCCGAGGAGATAAAAAAGGTCAGGATACTTGATCCGGCTTGCGGTTCTGGTAGTTTCCTGATTAGAGCATACAAGGAATTAGAAAATTACTGGAAACAGAATTCTGATTTTGCTCAGCTTACTTTGGATAGCGAGGAATTCTATTCAAAGAAGGTTGAAATTCTCAGAAATAACATATTTGGTGTTGACCTTGATCCTAAAGCAGTCGAAATAGCTCAATTAAACCTATTGTTACAAATTTCGGAGAAAAAACAAAGATTGCCATTACTGCAAAATAACATTAAAGTTGGAAACAGTTTGATTGATGACCCTTCTGTTTCTGATAGGGCTTTCAAATGGGAAGAGGAATTTCCTGAGATAATGAAAGAGGGTGGATTTGACGTTGTGATTGGGAATCCACCATACATAAAGGAATATTTAAACAAATCTGCTTTTGAACCGCTTAAGAAGACGAGATTAGCGAAATATTATCAGGGAAAAATGGACATTTGGTATTTATTTGGTTCTTTATCTATAGATTTGTTGAAGGAAAATGGATTGCATAGTTTTATTGCTCAAAACAATTGGATTACGAGCTATGGTGCATCTAAATTCAGGAATAAGGTTCTGTCAGAGACGGAATTAATTTCATTCTTTGATTTCAATAATTTTAAAGTATTTCAGGACTCTGAGATACAAACTATGATTTATATCCTTAAAAAGAGAAAACCAAGAGACTCATATCCAGTAGATTATTATATAGCTTTAGAAGATAAAATTTCAGAAACGGATATAAGGGAATGTATGAACAACCAAAATATTCAATGCGAGAAAATAGAACATAGAATTTTAAATTTTAGACCTTCAGAATTTATCCATAAGGAAATAAGTTTTCTAACCAGTTCCAAAAACAGTATCATTACACAAATAGAAAGTAATGCCAATTTCTATTTGAAAAATGAAGACGTATCAACTGGCATTGATGTGCATCAGGACTTCGTAGTTGGTTATCATTTAGGAAAATTGAAAGATAATTCTATTAAACTTGGAGACGGTATTTTTGTCATAAATCAAGACGAGGTAAATCGATTGAATCTTATGAATAATGAAAAGGAGATAATTAAGCCCTATTTTACTTCAAGCGAATTGACAAAGTACTACGGAAATCCAAACAATAATTATTTTGTTATATACTCAAAAAGTAATATGAATAAAATCATCTCCCAATATCCGAATATAAAGAAACACTTAGATAAATTCAGGGATGTAATAACCTCTGATTTTCGTCCATATGGACTGCATAGGGCCAGAGACGAGAATTTCTTCGAGGGCGAAAAGATAATATCTTTAAGAAAAACAATGGAGCCTCATTTTACATATACAGATTTTCCTTGTTATGTCTCTCAAACTTTCTTTGTAATCAAGCCGAAAGATGTAAATCTTAAAGTCTTAACAGCAATATTAAATTCCGATGTTATCCATTTTTGGCTTAGAAGTAGAGGGAAGAAGCAAGGGAATCTTCTACAAGTTGACAAGGCACAATTATTAGCTTTACCTATCAAGTTGCCTGATAGTACTCCTAATGGAAATGAAATCAATCAAACAATGAATGAAAGTATGAATATTATAATAGAAACTATTAAGAAACTGAATAAAGCAGAAGGCGAGGGTCAGAAAGAATTATTTCTTAAAAGAATTAAAATCGAAATTGATAAACTGAATGAGCTTATTTATGAACTTTATGAACTTGATGAGAAATCTATTGGGCTAATTAGGTCTTACTTATCTCAACACTAAAATAACAACTAGTGTAAGGAATCAAACAACCTTGACAAGGTATCTGTGCTAGGTATCGATGAGGATTCATTCCTTGAGTATGAGAACCTCAGGGAATTCCATGATTGGGTCTTGAATTTGAAACCTGAAGATGTAAGGGATAAGGGAATATCACAGCAAGCACTCTACAAAATAAAAACAAAGATAAAGAGTGGAAAGCAACTAAATCCAAGGGTTAAGGTTGTAAGAATTCTGTTAAAGTTGTATGGAGATTTGAAGACCGATTCGGGTAATTAATATTCTTTTATTAATATAGTATTATTGAAAATCACAACTTTTTTCGGTCTTATCTATATCCCCGAATGAAAAATGGGGCTGACCGGATTTGAACCGGTGGCCTCCCGGTTATCAGCCGGGTGCTCAAACCAAGCTAAGCTACAACCCCTTGTCCTGCTACGGTCTGGAAGAGCGAATCGTGCAGTAATAATAAATCTTTCCCGTTATGCAGGTTTCCCGGCTTCACACTGCCCCGACAAAATCCGTTAAATAATCAGATTGTCTTCGCAACCATTGATATTTGTACCTGACACATCGGTCATAGTGGACGGAAGGTTCTCCGCCTTCATGGAGGAGAACGCGGGTGCTACCGTTATTCTTACAGAGGCAATGCTGGCCGAAGTCGAGCACCAGGCCAATGAAGGCAGGAGCCTGGGATTCGCTGCAATTGAGGAGCTGAAAAAACTAAGAAAGATGTCCGATGATGGTCTACTTACCATTGAATTCTACGGGCGGAGGCCGTCGGAATGGCAGATCAGGGGGGCGCGAGAGGGTGAAATTGACGACCTGATCAGGTCTGCTGCCCTTGAGAACGACGCTCAGCTTGTCACAGGAGACCAGACCCAGAGAGACATTTCCGTGATAAAGGGTATTAAGACCATATATCTGGAGCATCCAAAGAAAATTGTCAGGAACATAGAGGAATTCTTTGACAGCATCACAAACTCCGTGCATCTCAAAGGGGATATGCCGCCCATCGCAAAAAAAGGGCTTCCGGGAAAAGTGGAAACGGTGCAGCTCTCATACAAGGTGGGGGAGAGGGACATTGAGGCAATCGCCTCAAACCTTGTAAAGAGGGCCAGGATGGAGCAGGGCAGCTACCTGGAAAGCGACATGAACGGTGCTACGGTGATGCAGCTCAGAAACCTTAGGGTCGTTATCACAAGGCCCCCATTCTCTGACAGCGTGGAAATCACCGCGGTCAGGCCCATAAAGAAGACAACCATAGAGGATTATACCCTGGCGGATGAACTTAAGACCAGGATACTTTCACGATCCTCAGGGGTCCTGATTGCCGGTGCCCCGGGCGCAGGAAAGAGCACCTTTGTGCAGGCGCTGGCAGAATGGATATCGGCGAACGGAAAAATAGTCAAGACAATGGAGAACCCCAGGGACCTCCAGGTATCGAACAATATCACACAGTACACCGCACTGGAAGGGTCAATGGAAAAAACCGGAAACATTCTCCTGCTGGTGAGGACCGACTACACAATATTCGACGAAATGAGGGTTACAAGCGATTTCCATGTATACGTGGACATGAGGCTCGCTGGCGTGGGAATGATAGGGGTTGTTCACGCAACACGACCGATAGACGCCCTGCAGAGGTTCATAGGGAGGATTGATCTGGGACTCATTCCGCAGGTCGTTGATACCGTGATATACGTGGAGAACGGCAACGTGACCAGCGTACTGGTCACCGAAAGCCGGGTAAAGGTGCCCACGGGCATGAGCCAGGAGGATCTGGCAAGGCCGGTGATAGTGGTCAGCGACTACTACACCGGAAAGGACATGTTTGAGATATACAGCTTCGGGGAGCAGGTGTTCGCCGTACCGATTGAAGCCGCGGAGAAAGTGGAAAGCACGGTATCCAGGTATGCAAAGAGGGAACTGGCCGAAGAGATTAGGAAGAGGACCGGCATCCAGGACATTTCCATAGATCATCTGGACGATCACCGCATGGTGATCTCTGCCCCGGAGGATACAATTGCGCGCATCATAGGAAGGGGAGGATCGAGGATCACCGAACTCGAAAAGCAGCTGGGCCTGAAGATTGACGTTGAGGCTTCAGACAAACCACAGGAGAGGAAAATTCCAAAAATAGACATCAGGAACAGGATTGTCTACATTGATACCGGTATCCCTGGATCGGACACCAGGATTTTTGTCGACGGCGTTCTCACTCTGCAGGCGAAGACCTCATCCAAAGGGATTATAAGGGCAAGGATTTCAACTGAGACGGGATCAGCCATATACAGCGCACTGAAAAGCGGCAGAAGGATAGAATTTTCAGCAGAGAGAAGTGAAAAGGAGTGAAGTGCGCTCTCTGTTCAAAGGAGGCAGTGATATACCTGCCCTATGCAGGATCTTCCTTCTGCGAATCACATTTCACAGAGAGATTTGAAAGGGTGGTAAAGAAGGAAGTCAGGGATCAGATCAGGTTCCGCAGCAATTCCGGAAGGATTTCTGTTGCCCTGTCCGGGGGCAAGGATTCTTCAGTGACGCTATACAGCGTTGCCTCGATTTTAGGCAAGAGGAAAAATGTCACCGTCACTGCATTTACCGTGGACGAGGGCATCAGAGGATACAGGGACAGGAGCATTGAAACAGCAAGGAAACTCTGCAGCAGCCTTGGGATCGACCACGAGGTGATCAGCTACTCCGAGGTATTCGATACCACCATGGATGATCAGGTGATCGCGGGATTGAACGGAAAGAGCCCCTGTGCAATATGCGGCCCGATGAGGCGGCAGCTTATCAACATGGCTGCTGATCGGACAGGATCAGACTACGTTGCCCTGGGAATGAATTCAGACGACATAGCGCAGTCCGTGCTGATGAACGTGTCAAGAGGCGATCTTGATCGTCTGATCAGAATGGCCCCCCACAGGGCAAGCATACCCGGACTGATCCCCCGGGTGACCCCGCTCAGAAGCCTTTCCGAAAGGGAGGTGCTCCTTTATGCCATGCTGAAGGAAATCCCCCATGATTCAGGCTGGTGTCCCTATTATTCGCAGGCCCAGAGGAACCTTTTCAGGAGCGTCATAGATCAGATTGAGGAAAAGTACCCTGGATCAAAGCTTGCAATGGGAAAAATGCAGGTTGAGGTAAGGAAGGCTGTATTTCAGGAGAAAGAAATATCCATTGACAGGTGCAGGAAGTGCGGAATGCCTTCAAGCAGCGAATTGTGCTCTGTCTGCAGAAACAGCGGTGCTGCATGACGCCTGAGAAAAACGAAAGGCTGGAATCTATTGCCGGCGAACTGCTGTCTGCTCTGAAAAGAGAGGTTGCACAGATTGGAGAAGGACACTGCCTTCTGTTTTCAGGCGGAATTGACAGTTCACTCATAGCTCGTCTCCTTCCTGAAGAAGCGAAGCTCTGCACTGTGGGTCTGCCCGGATCATACGATATAATCAACTCAATCAGCTCCTCCAGGGCAATTGGAAGGGCGAATACAATCTTCGAGATATCCGTGGAAGAGGTGATCAAGGCGTCATCTTCCCTCATTCAGATGTTCCCCGGAATAATGATGTCAGAACTTGGCTACGAGACGGTCTTTTACCTGGGTGTGCAGAGGTCCATGGGGAAAACAATCGTGACAGGCCAGGGAGCGGACGAGCTGTTTTTCGGCTACGCGAGACTAAGGCAGCACCCCGAAAAATTTGATGAATATCTTGAGAGACTCACTTCCCGGACTGCCCCCAGGGAAGCAAAGATATGCAGTGATCTGGGCAAGAAGCTGGTCACCCCCTACCTCGGAGAGGAAATAGTGAGGATATCAGAGAGAATGAGGCGGGAATTCGACGCAGGTGAGATCATCAACAAGGCCGTTCTGAGGATAGCTGCAAAGAAGGCCGGAATAACGGACGAAGTTGCGGATCAGGCCAAGAAGGCTGCGCAGTTCGGGTCAGGGATCGAAAGGATCCTGGTAAGGAACTACGGAAAAATCCTGCATTGATGATCTCGATGGTAGAAGGTGCCCGCGTTGCTTTAACCTGCCTGCTAAAGTTTTTCAGCCCATGATCGATACCGCAGGACTGCAAATGCAGCCAAAGGAAAACTAGATGGAATACAAGTGGTTGGCACTGAGCAACACCACCATTGGCGTACTTATGTCTTCTCTTGACATAAACATAGTTCTCATTGCACTGCCCACAATAGGTAAAGACCTGTCAGGCATGACCGCCTTCAATGTTATATGGGTCATTCTTGGATACCAGCTTGTCATTTCCGTTGTCCTTGTGAACTTCGGCAGGCTTTCTGACCTCTTCGGAAGGGTTAGACTCTACACCCTTGGCTTTGCACTCTTTACTGTAGGTTCTGCACTGTGCGGCTTTGCGGCCAACGCAGACCAGATTATCGGGTTCCGGGTGATACAGGCAACCGGCGCTGCATTCCTTTTTTCAAACAGCGCTGCGATACTTACCGATGCATTTCCTCTCAACGAGAGGGGAAAAGCACTGGGAATCAATCAGGTTTCAACTGTGGCAGGATCCGTCACGGGACTAGTTGTCGGGGGGCTCATAACGTCCCTGATCGGATGGAGGTGGATCTTCTGGGTGAACATCCCGATAGGGATATTCGCGACCGCCTGGTCTTACTTCAAGCTGAAAGAACTCTCTGCCACCCCTGTAATGCGCAGCCTTGATATTTCCGGCAACATCACGTTTGCGCTGTCGGTGCTCCTGATACTTCTTGCCGTGACCATGTATACTGTGTCGAACCTGCAGATCTTGCCGGCACTCATCATGGTCGTGGCAGCTGTTATGCTTCTCGTCCTGTTCGTGCAAATAGAGAGACGAAGCAGGAATCCACTCTTCAACCTGAAGCTTTTCGGGAACAGGGTCTTCAACGCAGGCAACGAAACAATTTTTCTTAATGCGCTTTCCAGGGGATCGTTCACGCTTGTGATGGTCTTCTATCTACAGGGCCCGCTGATGGGCTTCTCTCCTCTTGAAGCAGGCATTTTTCTCATACCTATGTCCATTGCGCTTTCCATCATGGGTCCGATCAGCGGATCAATATCGGACAGGATCGGGTATCACAAGCCTGTGATAATCGGATTGCTTGTATCTGCAGCCGGATTCATCCTGCTCGCCGGCATCGGGCCGTCAGTGACGGAGTTCCGGATGCTGATCCCCCTGGTACTCATTGGTGGAGGCATGGGTATATTCGCCTCTCCAAATAGGTCTTCAATCATGAATTCTGTCCCAATCACGGAAAGGGGCTTCGCATCAGGGATCAGCGCCACATTCGTCAACGTGGGGAATACCATGAGCATCGGCATAGCCTTCCTGATCATGGAATTATCGACACCCAAGGCAGTGCTTGACGCCATATTCTCAGGTCAGCCCATTTCCAGTGCAGGATTTTCGGCGTCAATGTTTGTGTCCTCGGTACATCTGGTCTTTCTGGCGTCAGCCTTTATGATCCTGGCCTCTGTAGCAATTTACCTAATCGCGTCCTCTAACTCGGGAGTCCGCAGGGTCTGGATCAGGGCTGCAGGATAATTTTTATTCCGTGGCGAAATACACTGTGCATGGATACCATCACAATCGACAGGAAGGGCACCGCCCTTGTGATCATTGATCTGCAGAAAGGCATCGGATCGACACCTACCATGCCCCACAGCTTTGCAGAGGTTGTGGAGAACACTTCAAGGCTAGTAAGGCAGTTCAGGAAGGAACATATGGAGATTTTCTTTGTGCATGTTGCTTTCTCAAGGGAAGGGGGAGATTCGCTGCATCCCGTATCGGATCAGCAGGGATTCAGGCGTGCCGGGGAGGCACCATCCGACTGGGCCGATTTTGTTGACGAACTGGATGTCAGGGAGGATGATCACATAATAACAAAGAGGCAGTGGGGGGCATTCTACGGCACGGATCTTGACCTGCAGCTCAGGAGACGTGGGATAGGCACCATAGTACTGTGCGGGATTTCAACTAACTTCGGCGTGGAGAGCACCGCCAGATTTGCTTATGAGTACGGGTACCAGCAGATTTTCGTGGAAGACGCAATGTCCGCGCGATCAAAGGAGGAGCACGACAATTCCATCAAGTTCATCCTCTCCCGTATCGGCAGGGTCAGATCAACAAATTCAGTTCTCGATGCACTGCAGTGATTCTGTTGCTGGCGGCATCTATGCGGCATCCTCTTCAGGTAATTCTTACTAAGTGTGAAATCAAGGTTAAATAGGATGTGGGAATAAGGTATATATACAGGAGTTAGTGCAACCATAATGCCAGAGATAGGAATTATAGGCGGAAGCGGCCTATATGACATTTTTAATGATGTTGTAGAGAAGAAGGTGTCCACGCCATACGGCGACCC
>JAJZLW010000091.1 GCA_021850505.1 Thermoplasmata archaeon | reverse complement strand
GGCTGCACAAGCAGCGTGAATATGTGGGATACGCATTCAATGTTTACAAGAACGATCTTGAGGTTGACAGGTCATATCTGAGGGAAGACCACATGCTCTTCACCTACATGTTCCTGAACCTCCTGTCGCTGTACCTGGACTTCCAGATACTGAACTTGATAGAGGGGAAATACAGCGTGAGGGATATTCTCCTGATACTTTCGAGGATCAAGATGTATGGTTTCGAGAAGAAGGAGATGATGAGCGTGGTACCCAAAAAGGCGAAGTAACTTGTTCAAAAAGTTGCGATTGACTCGTATCTATTACGCAAAAAGTGATGAGTTAAGGGTTAATCCCAAAAGCGTAAACTAAGTTACGACGTAAGTATATATATTTACCTCAAATAAGAAAGCATGCGAAAAGTCATCCTGGACACCATAATCTCTTTGGACGGCTACTACACGGATCCAAAGAATGAAATAGATTGGTTCGAATTTGATAAGGAGGAAATTGAATGGTCGAAGCAGATTCTTCGAAGAGTTGACGCCATGCTGTATGGTCGAGTCACCTATCAGGAATTCAGTGAATT
Source organism: Thermoplasmata archaeon (assembly GCA_021850505.1). The sequence continues at coordinate 10,896 of JAJZLW010000091.1, read as the reverse complement.
CTGGCCAAAAGCATCTCCGAGCCCTGACGGATTCGACTCTGAGATCATCGGACAGCTGAATGGACTTCAGAAGGTGGTATTCTCTCGCACGCTCCCGGAAGTTAAGTGGCGGCCAGCAGTGCTGATACGCGAAAACCCGGTCGACGCAGTAGCTAGGCTCAAAAACGATCCCGGAAAGGACATGGTGATCGTGGGGAGCGGGACTCTTGTGTCTGCACTTGTAAGGAAAGAACTGATCGACGAGTACCGGATCCGGATTCGGCCCATCATTTTGGGTGCGGGTAAGCTCCTCTTCGCAGATGATCAGAAGAGACATAAACTCAAGCTGATTTCTGCCAGAGAGTTTGGTAATGGTGTGGTTGCATTACATTACGAACCTGTCCACTAGCGATCACTACGGGTTGCCGATGCACTTTTACGCTTACGCTCGACAAGAGGTCCTCCAAGCGACTCTTTTCATTGAGGGACATGTTTGCAGAGCTAAACAAATGATGCAGGTTTCAGCAAACATCATTTCTCTTGGTATGTCTAGAAAAAATCTAGTTATATTCCCAACCCTACAGTTTTTTCTTCAAAAATTCCACATTTTCAAGAGATTCCGCAAAACCCAAGAGGACGGCGGCTAGCGGTTCACTCGGATTGCACCTGCAGAGATCTCTCTGTCAGATAATAATAGGGCGCCAATATTTGCAACTCCTTATGAAATATATTTAGACAGAAATTTGTTATATGTATTTAGAAGACAATGACCATTATAGCTATTATAGAATTTTATCAAGAATATTTCAGGACAGAAAACTTCTTCGTGAGTTCATCAAAAACTAAATTCCTTTTTTCACTGCTCAACTGAAATACCGTTTTGATTATTGCCTCATTTGTAATAGTAAAGATATAATTCAATTTAATCACACTGTCCTGAGCAGCGCCATCACTCTTGGATATCCTTATACCATTCATTCTTGTGTTAGTTGTTATCCCGGCTATGATAACGTTACCTAATTCCTCGAACAATATAAGGGCTGGACGAATTTTAGAGTTGTCAGAATCAGTGAATTTCACCCTTGTTATTACTACATCACCTGGTTCAGGCATGTTCCCATCCTGAGTAATCGCCTTCTTCCCAAAGCTGTTTCATCTTCTCTTCCTGGGCCTTTTGTACGAAAGTTCCCAATTCTCTTGTTTCGTCTGCATTTTTTATGAGGTTAAGAATTGTTTCGCTATAGGTCTCTCGCGGATATCTCTTAACTCTTTTAAGTGCTTCTAGTACTGATCTCTCCAACTGAATTGTAGTGATTTCTGATTTGGACACTATTTACTATCTATATTTGATATATAACGATTTATGTTGTCACATATAGCATGTCGCATTATAAAGTTAAATTATCTGACTTCTAAATTACTTGAAAATGAGCTGATTTCATTTAAGACTTATTTAAGCAGTTTATTGAGTTTTCTTCGCATTTATGTGGAAAATTATGCATTTTTCCTAATATTTCCGATAATAAGGAAATTCAATTGTTGTTAGAATGGATCGGCGGGGATTTGATTAAAAGTTTTAAGTTAATAACATCAAGCACACTTTAATTAAAGTACGGTTGTTTATTTTGAGGTAATTATGATCATCCCAAATAAATAGAATTTAAGCCTGAGGAGAGTGCTAACTTATGAAGCTTTTCATCACCAGTGTAAAACTCGCCACATCCAACTTCAATAGCACTTATAATCTGCAAGGCATCAGCAACATAGATATGGTGTTTTATTACAACATCCCAGCTACTTTCTAGAATACTTTCTGATAAGGTGATTATCCTTATTCTGCTAATCTTCTTGAGCCTCGCGGTTTCATTCGAGAATCTGCCCATAACTTCATTCAACTGTTTATTTGTAATTCTCTCTTGCCTATGAGCCCTGTCAAATACTCCAAAGACCTCTCCAATATTCCAAACATTAAACGAAAGCAGAACATTTCCAAGATAGGCGTCGTTGTATTGTGCACGAATAAATTCTGATCCAGTTTCATACACATACCTCTTTACGATTGCGCTACTGTCAAGATATGCGATTTTCTCGGTCATCCCTCATGCTCCTTACTAGGTCAGAAATTTCACTATTTGGTTTAATCGGCTCAAAATCTAGGTCAGATTTGCCATACTTTGAATATTTCATTAATGATTTGTCTAAATCTAAATACAGCTCGTTTTCGATAGCATCCTTCAGGATCGAGCTTATGTCCTTACCTCGTTGTAATGCAAGATTCTTGAGCTCTATCCAAATCTCGTTATCTATGGATATACTCGTTTTCACTTTCATATAGGTACAAATGGTATATCGGTATAAAATTATTTACCTTCATACCAAAACTATAGGAAATGAAAAGCCTTCTAAAAAAAATAGAATTGATAGCAAAACAGTGATAAGAATACCCTCCAACAAAAGTGATTAGTGCAAAATCGAAACTGTTTATGGGAAAGCATTTTGTCTCAAGCGCCTAAATGACGCCTTTCTTATGCTATTTCATGGACCAAATATTAATGTATCTTCATTATTGCTCCCCTCCAATTCGCTTTCAAAGATATCTATGAATTACAGGCTTCATCTTTACAGGAGCAAGTTTGAATTATGTGGCAGATTTGGATAGGGGCCCAACCGGGGTGTGAGTTAAACAAGATGTGACCTAGATTTCTTGATCATTTATCTGATTATCATAGCTATATGTTCAATTTGCCTATTCCACACTAATGAAGAAATGGAGAGTGAAATTCAAAGATCATGGGTAAGGTTGTAAATTCGACTCACCGGCCCGTAATATTTTGATTGGGAAATTCCTATCTTCACCCCATCCGCGATGTGCTATACGAAATCTTAAACAAAGGCGATACATACTCTATTTGTAAAGAGGCTTCAAGAATAAATAAGTACATTTTTGCATGACATGGTCACTTCATTCAAAAGCATAATTAGTTCAATGGACCGGTCGGGATTTGATTAATGCTTTAGGCGACTACTATATGCCCATCAATTCTAGTATTTGAATTAAGGAGTTGAAAGTTTTATGCCTAATGTCCAACATTATCCGATCATATACTTTAAGTCGTTTGTGTCTGATGGATAGGTAAACGGCATGGATAGCAGTGTATCTACATTTATCTCCAGCCTTATTGCCATAGCAAAAATGTTGATCACTTCTTCAGAGTTCTCTCCAAGTATATGTGCCCCCAGGACTTTTTTCGAGTCATCATCAAGGATGACCTTATAGAAGGATTTTGGAATCATCCTCCTCCGTGAATTATACCATGAAGTCATATCTCCTTTTTTCACATTGATCTTGAGCCCTTTTTTAAGAGCCTGTTCTTCAGTGATTCCGACCATTGCAAGGGGAGGGGTGGAGAAGACTGTGGTTGGGATTCCATTGTAGTCTGCTTTCAACGAAGTCCCATTAAGAAGGTTTTCCGCAGCTATGTTTCCTTCCATGGCCGCTACAGGTGTAAGTTTGGGTCCAGGAGTATCCGCTGAGTCTCCTGCTGCGTAAATTCGAGGGTTGGAAACACTCTGCAGGGAATCATTGACTTCCACTCCCATCCTTGACCATTTAATATTTGCGGCCTCGAGCCCCATCTCAGAATCAAATTCCCTTCCTGCACCGTGAACAACTGCATCTGCATAGATAACCTCGTCCTTGCCTTCTCTCGTCAGTCTTATTTCAAACCTCCTGTCAACTTTTCTTACCTCATTTACAGAGGTATTGACAGATACTTCAATACCAGATTCCCGTAAAAGATTGGTAAGAATATCTGCCATTTCCCTGTCGAAGTTTGATAAAATTCTGCCAGAATGCTGAATTATGGTTACCTCAGAACCAGCCTTTTTTGCAATACTGGCAAATTCAACCGAAATGTATCCACCTCCGACAAAAACAAGCTTCTTTGGTAGGGTAGGCATGCTGAGGAATCCTTCATTATCTATCAGTAGATCCGAACCGGGAAAATTCAGTGTTGCTGCTTTTACGCCAGAAGCTATGAGGAATCTGCTCGCTTCAAAGGTCTTGCCCTCAACTTCCAGTGTTTCCGGCCCCATGAATTTCGCCCTTCCATGTACGACTTCTATGCTGTTTTTACGAAGACTTCCTTCTATCCTTAAAGACATTGGTTCGGTGAACGAACGCTTAAACTCCATTAGTTCATCCCATCCAATCTGGCCACTTAACTTAGAGACCCCATGACTCTGGAGTTTCCTGGCATATTCCAAGGCATCGGTAACCCCAACCAGAACTTTTTTTGGATCGCAACCTCTCAGTGCGCATGTTCCTCCTATGGGTTTCTGGTCAATCACAGCGACCTTTTCACCGCTTTTAATTGCCTTGAATGCAACAGTGGTTGCAGCCGAGCCTGAACCAATTATTATTAAATCAAACTTTGATGTCATAGTCATTACCTTTAGTTAGCATGGGATAATTGATAAATATTTTCAATAAGAAAATTAGAGTTTTCTGCTGATTTCGAATGCTATTGCACCAAGGGCAAGACCATACAGAAGATGCCCTATGAATCCTATAGCCAGAACATCAGGCAGCATCATTGCAGCCTTTGCACCCATTATATTCATCATCACTGATGCGAATACGGTCATTGCCATGGGCAGGAAAAATACCAGGTATACAACTATTGCAAATACTACTCCAAGACCAAGAGATTTTGATACATTCCTGAGTTTCAATGGCTTTACATATGACACAATAGCACCAAATATTGCACCAGCAACTATGCTAACTGTGAAATGCCCGAATACGCCAACCATTACGGCAGAGCCCATTGATGCCCCTAGACCCATTCCCATTACCAATGCAAATGTGGTTGCAGGGAGACCCATTCCTGCAGCACCAGCCATCAATACCAGTAGCATCAGAATTCCGCCGATTATTCCTCCTATGATGGAAGATATTATCGTTTTCCTTGCGCCAAAACCTATTTTCGCTTTACCCATATGCATTTTTGCATGTTCCATCAGGAGCTCTTTTGAAGCGAAGACTTGACCACATTCATCACACTTATTTTCTGTCATATTCACCTAACATTCTCATTCAGGCTATGTATTAAAGCGTAATCGGTCAACGGTTGCAGTTAACTCCGTTTTTCAGACTGGTAATTTGTTTCAGATTAAGACTGTCGCGGGCACAATGCTTAAACTCAAAACGTCCGATCGGTTTTTCCATGCGTCAACCGTTGATGGGCAAAGTTTGTTGTATACCAAATATTATGGCAAACATGTCTAATAATGCGGAATGCATTGGTAGGTCAATGGGAGAAACATCGCTTCAGCAGAAAAAAACACTGCAGATCGCTATATATTCTGACAGCCAATCCTACAAAGGAATAAGAGATGGAATAAGGCTTCTTCCCCTCGACAAGCTGGTAATAATACACGAAGAGGTTAATGACAGAAGCAGGAGTCTCTTGGATATACCCTTCAAGGAATTCATCAATCAGATAAGAAATGCCCTTATGATTCAGGTTGAGGTAGTCAATGTGAAGTCAGGCGATCTGAATGAGGTGCTTGAAGCAGTTAAATTAGTATACAGAGACAACTGCCATGAATACGATGATTTTCTCATGAACGTAACTGAGGGAGGAAAGCTAATGTCCTGCACGGCAATTTCATCAGCCTTTATTTTCGGCATAAGAGCTTTCTGGGTGGACCCGAAGGGAGTTCATATGCTTCCAATACTTAAGCTTGGATATCAGAGAATTCTGTCTGAAACGAAGTTGAATATCCTAAAATCTCTAACAAGAAACGGGGGGAAGGCCGAAAGCCTGGAACATCTATCTGAAATGTCTGGCATTGAGAAATCCCTCATCAGCCGCCACCTCAATGGAACCGATGACTCTGAAGGGCTTATTGATCTCGGCCTTGTTAATGTAGAAAGAGGGGCGAGAGGGAGGACCGTAATAGAGATTAGTGCTCTTGGGAGAATCGTCACCGTTTGAGAGTGAATACCAACTCTCCTTCACCTTGAATTTGCTGAAAAGGAGTATCAGTCAGTAGCCCATGTGCCAATGTTATCTGCAAGTTCTTTTATTGACGATACCTCCTGAGCGATTGTGCCTGATATTTTTTCCTGAGGGATCCTGGATCGGTTTACGTAAACTGCTTTCATACTGCCCATGATTGCTCCCTGTACATCCCACGCATTGGAAGATACTAGTGTTATTTGCTCCATGCTTATACCATAGTGTTCTGCAACAATGCTGTAAACCTCTTTTGAAGGCTTGAATTTTCCCACTTCCTCTGCGGAGAACAGCTTGTCAAAAAAGGTATAAAGAGAAGCATTTTTCACCATTTCCTTCGCCATCGCAATATCCGCATTCGTCAGAATGGCCTTTCTGATCTTTATTCTCTTTAACCCAGCCGGTACTTTAGGGAACACAGGGACATTGAGCCAGTTCTGCATGAGCCTTTCCCTATCTATAGGAGATATGGTAAGGCTTAGAGCATCTGCCACATAAGCTAGTGCCTTTGAAGTCATCTCCCAGAATGAGGACCTGGATTCCATTATTGTTGAAAGCCAGCTGTATTCCAGCTGCTTTCTTCTCCAAATGTCTTTAAACGAAGCCTCATTTGGCAGGTGAATTCCCGGGGGAATCTCCAGTTTTCCAACATCGAGAAGGGTCCCCATCAGATCGAATGCGAGTATTCTGTCTGCCATCTGATCACTGGCTCTTTTCTGCGTCTTTAAACCACTGCAGATCACATCTTGCAGCAACAGTTGCAGAAAACAGTAAAGATTCAGTTATTTCTCTTGCGCTGCATCCGTACTTTTTTGCGGCTGCAATATGCGTTTTGGTGCAATGCGGGCACCTTCCGAAACTGGCCTGGGTAACCGTGATCAATTCCTTGTCCTTCCTGCTAAGGGCTGGCTCTTCATACACTGACTGCTGAAATCTAACCCAAAGGTTTCCTATATCATTTCCTCCAGATAGATAATAAGGCTCCTTATCATTTCCAGACAGCACCTTATCAAAAACATCCTTGAGCCAGAATAACTGAGTACCGCTTGTTTCAAGCGCAGAGATAATGATGGCCTCATCTATTTCACATTCAGGAATGCCTGAATTGCTCGCGTTTTCTAGAAATGCTCTTAGCACTTTTCCGTTCCTGAAACGATTGGCCGTAGCTATCCCAATTAGAATTCTTACCTTTTCTGTAAGGGTTCCTGAATTTTCAAAGGATTTTTCAAGTTCCCTAAAATTTTCGAGTGCTTCAGAGGCTACGTTCATACTAAGATCATAAAAATCATTCGCTTTTTGTATTTTAATATGGACCGTCAACGGTTGACAGTAACATTTTAAATTAACCCCATTGTTTCAGGAGTTATGGTGAAGTTTGATACAGAATTCATAGAAAGGATGAGGGACAGAATGGCCAGGTATGCCAAGTTTGATGAAAAAGGAGATGTATCATCTAGAGTAGCGGTTACGGTAACAAAAAAAGACAATCTCAGGTCGGAAACCAGACTGGAGAATCAAGACTTTTCTTGGATATCTGATGAAAATGGGCCCGGTCCCCTGTCTTACTTCATATCAAGCCTTGGAATGTGTCAGATGGTTCACTACGCGGAACACGCTGCTTCGGAAGGAATAACCATAACTGATTTATCGGTCCGTGTGGAGGGGAAATTCAAAGTTAGCAGGCCAAGGGAATTCACGGAGATAGATTACGATGTTGTTATAACATCGCCGGATTCCGTTGATACGATCCGGAAACTTGCCTTTAATGCAACGTCAGACTGCTATGTGACAAACACTCTTTCAAAGTCATGCACAGTGCGCGGTTCACTTGTTTTTAATGGCAGCCCGGTAGGCCTGATATCACCTCATGCCACAGAATAAGAGATTAAACAATATGCTTACAATCTATCTTCAAAAGCTATTTATAACATATCGGACTTGCTCAAATAGGTGAGGGAATGGAAGAAGGTTCAGACGTTGTGGTTAGATACAACAAGAGAAATCATCCTATAACGGTCAGTAAAGTTCCGAAAACGCTTGTGGTAAAATCGGGCGGCGCGGAAATTTCCAGGACAGATAAGGCATATATTCTTGAAGAATTCGGACACAAACCTGTCTATTATTTCCCAATTACCGATGTCAAATCTGATGTTCTGAAACCCACAGATACGGTCTCTATATGTCCATACAAGGGAAGGGCACATTATTATTCACTCAGAACTGGGGGCAAGGAAATTACAGATGCAGTATGGCAATATTCAGAACCTGCCGAAGAGTTTACTGCCGTTAGCAATTATGTTGCTTTCTATGATAACGCTATTGACGCAATTGAGGAAGTTGAACAATATTAACTTTTCAGAAAAACAGAACTTGGTCAGCGAGTTCCTGAAGAGGTTATTGTGATGCTTTTAATTCAGATGGGGGATGATGCGAATGGTAAACATCCAGAAGATTACGAGTGATGAAGTTTCAGATTTGATCGCTTCATTTAAAAACACCAGGGAAAAAACGCTTGAACTGTGCAAGCCCCTGAAGAGAGATGATTATATGGTTCAGGCCACACCTGATGCCAGCCCCCCCAAGTGGCATCTTGGACACACCACATGGTTCTTTGAGACATTCATTCTTGAACCATTCGCAAAGGGATACAAAAGACATGATGGCAATTTTGGATACATCTTCAACTCATACTACGAGACAGTAGGAAGATTTCTTCAAAAACCCATGAGATCAACAATATCCCGCCCATCTCTTGAGGATGTGCTTGAATACAGGGAATTGGTGAATTCATCCATTATCGATCTGCTTGAATCCATAGATGGTGGAATTCTTAATGAGGTGAAATCAAGAGTTCTACTGGGAATCAACCACGAACAGCAACATCAGGAACTTCTCCTGATGGATGTGAAGATGAATTATTCTGTATCCCCTTACCATCCTTCTTATTCCAGCAGGGCTCATTCCTCCAGCAAAGAAGTGGTGGAACTGGAGTGGATAAAATTCGATGAATCCGTCGAAAGGATAGGGTATGCAGGAACAGGTTTCTGCTTTGACAACGAGATGCCTCAGCATAATGAAATAGTGCCTGCATTCCTGATAGCAAACAGAGCAGTTACAAATGGCGAGTATATTGCGTTCATTCTGGATGGTGGTTATGAAAGACCGGAATTATGGCTGTCAGACGGATGGAGGGAAAGGACCCGCAACAGATGGGAAGCCCCGCTATACTGGGAAAGAGAAGGGAAGGATTTCTATTATTTTACCCTCTCAGGCAGGCGGGAAGTTAATCCGGATGAACCGGTAGTGCATGTTTCGTACTACGAAGCGGATGCCTATGCTAGATGGGCCCGATGCAGGCTTCCGACGGAGTCACAGTGGGAACATGCTATGAAGAACAGCAAATTGGAACATCAGGGAAATTTTCTGGAAAGCAATGAATTTCACCCATCGGTTCAGAGCGATTCTCAATCTGCCATATCAGGACCCGGCGGAGTTTGGGAGTGGACAGTAAGCTCCTACTCACCATATCCCGGGTACAGACCCCCATCCGGATCCTTGGGCGAGTATAATGGGAAGTTCATGGCGAACCAGATTGTACTCCGTGGCTCAAGCTGCGTCACACCGGAGAGTCATTTAAGATTAACTTATCGTAATTTCTACCACTGCCATGATCGCTGGCAGTTCTCGGGAATAAGGCTAAGCAGGGATTGATATAATTGCAGGAATCTTATGAAATAATTGACCTTAAGCCACAGGCATCTGACTTCAGGAAAGAGGTATTGGAAAGCCTCCTGTCTGAACACAAATCGATAAGCCCCAAATTTTTCTATGACAGAACTGGCTCGGAACTTTTCGAAGAGATCACAAAGCTTGATGAGTATTACCCCACAAGGGCTGAAATGGAGATACTCACCGATAAAGCCAGTGAAATAGGGAAGGCCATAGGCGAAGGTGTATCCCTGACCGAGTTGGGGAGCGGAAACGGAAAAAAGAGTGTGCTTCTCGCAAAAGCCCTTCATAATCCAAAGGAAGCAATTCTTGTTGACATCTCCATGGATGCACTCAAGGACGCCATGAAAAGGTTAATGGCGGAAAACCCCGACATTCCCGCAAAGGCTGTCTGTGCTGACTACACTGCAATAGATGTCATGTCATCAATCAAGATGGCAGGAAAGAAGGCTATAGTTTTCCTGGGTTCTACAATAGGAAACATGGAACCCCACGATCAGCGGTCGTTTATCGCAGGTTGCCGGAAAGTCTTGAGCGACGGAGAAACATTTACAATAGGCGCTGATCTGAAAAAGAATCCTGAAGTAATAGATCGGGCATATAATGACAGCAAAGGCATTACCGCCATGTTCAATCTAAACCTCATTGCAAGAATCAACCGGGAGTTCGGTACAAATATTCCTCCGGATGCTTTCAGGCATTACGCCTTTTACAATAGCAAAGAAGGAAGGGTGGAAATGCATCTCATAAGCACCAAGGAACAGTCGTATGATATAGGGGGCACCACTGTAAGGTTCAGGGATGGAGAATCCATCCATACGGAAAATTCCTATAAATTTTCAATCAGTGAACTGGAAGCAATGCTCAGAGAGGCAGGGTTCAGTGAAACTAATGTGTGGAAGGATTCCAGTGATCTGTATGCCCTCATCACTGCTGTTGCTTAACTCTTTCTGATCAGCTTTATCTAACTTTTATTCCATACTCACATCATGGCGGAAAGGATAAGAGCCAGAGACCTGCTAAACAGGAAACATCCCCTCTCGCCCATTTCAGACAGGGTCTTGATAACACTGCTGATTTTTACAGCATCTGTGCTGGCAGCAACACTGATCATCCAGTTTTCAATGGGCATATCGTTCATAAGTGTTTTCTTTTACACCGCAAT
>JAJZLW010000073.1 GCA_021850505.1 Thermoplasmata archaeon | reverse complement strand
GAGCCGGGATGTAAGTGCCAAGCTTCGGCGAGGCATTCAGTCCACGGCCACTAACCGACCGAATGCACAGTCAATGCTAATACAACTAAACCGGCGTTAAAAATATTTTTTTTAATTCTTTTGTTTTAGATTTATGTCAGTTCTTCATTTCGATATTAAAGAGATAGTAACGGAAATATTTGAAATTTAGAAAAATGAGGATATTTTGTTAAAGAGAAAAATAGAACCTGCCCTTTATAATAAAATACGGTAATAAATACGGTGATTTCGTTTATCTTCCAGAAGGGTTTTTCCCAGACATAAGATCTGAGATAACAGTGTGTGCATGCCCTGATACGTTCTGTATTGCTATTTCCAGGCCATGCATATGGCCTGTAGCAATCGCCGTGCCGGCAACTCCTGCTGTCACTCCCAATGTCACCAATATACTCTTTGCCAATGCCAAACCTGTTAGGGTCATAATGTCCCATCAACTCATAGAATAATCAATTTATGGTACATTTTTGTACCAGATTTTTTCTAGAATTGCAAATGTAATCCATTACATGGTATCTGTAAACCTATTCAGGACCTGCATTTAATTATATGCAGGGTTTTGCCTGCCATAATAATTCAACTTTTTCGCGATATTTAATTACAACTCCAAGACAACCTTGCAGATTGAACTATTGGTTAAGTATGCGATCCAGGTAAGTCAAGATCAATTATGTATTATTTTTTTCAATTTTTTCGATTATTTTTTTTGCTATGTTTTCAAAGGCATCCGAAAATACCTTATTCACTGCTACTCCCGGTATACCCGAGTCGGCATTGGAGACTATCTCCGGAATGAAAGGTATTTTTCCGAGAAAATTTATGTTAAGCTTCTTTGACAGGTTTTCCGCCCCCCCGCTTCCAAACAGGTCTATGTCCTGTCCGCAATGAGGACATTTAAGGCCACTCATATTTTCAACTATTCCAAGAACTTTGAGTTTGAGCTGACCAGCAAAATTTATAGCTTTTCTTACATCAAGAAGGGCTACATCCTGTGGTGTGGCAACTATTATGACACCTTCGGCATCCGGAACGAGCTGAGCCACGCTTAAAGCCTCATCGCCTGTGCCAGGAGGGAAGTCCATCACAACATAATCCATATTTTCCCATGATACGTCCTCCAGAAACTGCTGAACCGCCTTGTGCCTCAGAGCGCCCCTCCATATGACTGGGGTATCATCCGTCTGTAAAAGAAAGGCCATCGATATAATGCTGACGCCATATTTCGTATCAAGCGGTATAATCCCTTTATCAGTGGCATAGAGCTGTTCCCTGTCGACACCCAGCATCTTGGGATCATCGGGTCCGTTAATGTCAGCATCTATTATACCGACCTTCCTGTTCTGGCTTCCCAACGATATTGCAAGATTGATTGCAACCGTGGACTTTCCAACACCACCCTTCCCGCTCATGACCAATATTGTATGCTTGACGCCTTTGTACTTTTCAGATTTCCCTGGAACACCAAATGTCTGCTGTGGTGGAGGCGGTGTATTCATCTTGATTTGACCCTTCGGCATAATCCACGTATCGATTCTGGCGATATAATGTTCACCCGTGGTGATTCCTCCCTCCTGAATGAAAACATGAATCAACGCATATATTATTTAACCGCAAATAATTGCAGTCAATGCAGGATCCGGATTGCCCATTTTGCGTGGATGTGATTAGGGATAAGAACGCAGCGATAGTATACGAGGATGAATATGTGATGGCATTCATGGACTATGCTCCTGTGGAAGACGGGCATCTTCTGATTGTGCCTAAAATGCACTATACCGACATTAATGATATTGACGAGGATGATTATCTGAAGGTGCATAAACTGGCAAAAAAAATGTCTCCCGTTTTATTAAGGGCATTAAATGCAGATGGCCTAAATATTGGCCAGAACAACGGGCACTGTGCAAATCAGGTCGTAATGCATTATCACCTTCACTTGATACCCAGGTGGTGCACATCTTCGCCGCCTTCGGTATCAAAGCAGGGAAGGTTTGCAAGACGGCCGCTCACATGGGAAAGGAAGATCGTTGACAGGGAGGAACTTGATGCGGTTGCAAAGCTCATCAGGGAGAATTTACTTTAAATATTGGTTACCATAAATAAGATATAATACAACAATGGAATTACAATTCATAAAAGTGATTAAATGAAGAGTATCGAGGAACTTTACAAAAGAGCCTTTGAACTGAAAAATAAGGGTATGTCTGATAAGGAGATATCCACGGAGCTTCATCTCTCAGTGAACACTGTGACCTGGCTTTTAAGCAAGGAGTTCCTGAAAGAATCCACCGTTCAGGATGTAAAAATCGGCTGGAGGAGCGTTGGCGTTTATGGTACAAGAATAGCATCATTCGCAGAAACGATGTGCGATATAATTCAGGAGGAAGCCGCAGAAACAGGTACGCAGCCGGACGCGATACTTGGCATTACTATTAACGGAATCCCATTTGCAACGATGATTTCCTATTTTCTGGAGAAGGAACTGATCGTCTACAGACCGCATCCAAACAGAAAAGAGGGCTTTTTCAGCAGCAATTTTGCGTCAGTCAAGGACAAGAACGTGGTCATAATTGATGATGTCGCAAGTACAGGCGAAACTCTCCGAAGGACGATATCTGATATCAGGAAGGAGGGCGGAAACCCATTTTTGGCTGTGGTGTTGGTGACAAAGATGGCGGAAGATGAGATGATGGGCGTAAGGATACGTTCGCTCATGAGAACGAGGCTTGTCGGGGCTAAGAAATAACCTATGCACTGGGCACAGGCTTTCGTTAAGGATCTGCATGGAAAGCAGTTAGTTTCAACCGGGATTTCTCCATCAGGCCCGATCCATGTTGGAAACATGAGAGAGATACTGACCGGCCACTTTATTTACAGTGAAATGGTTTCGAAGGGCCTTGATGCAGACTTCATTTATCTTTGCGATGACATCGATCCTCTTAGAAAAATGTACCCATTTCTTCCTGGAGGTTTCGAGAAGTTTGTCGGTTCCCCGCTTTACAAGATTCCATCTCCTGATGGCGTTGGTACCTACTCAGAGCATTTTCTTAAACCATTTCTGGAAACACTAGATCTGATCGCAGTGAAGGTCAGGGTGATCAGGTCTCATGATCTTTACGGTAATGGCGATTTTGCAGACATAATAGACCTTTCCATTAGAAAGAGAAAGGAGATAGCGGAAATACTTTCTGGAACATCCGGGAGGGAAATCGGGGGAGACTGGTATCCATATTCCCCGGTCTGCTCTAAGTGCGGAAGAATAACATCTACAACTGTTGTAGGCTATGAGAAGCCATTTGTCAGTTATTTTTGTAAGTGCGGGAATTCAGGAAAGGCTGATATCAGAAAGGATGATGGAAAGATGCCATGGAGGGTGGAATGGCCAGCCAAGTGGTCTGTCCTTGGAGTTACCATGGAACCTTTTGGTAAGGATCATGGAGCTGCTGGTGGATCCTATGACACAGGAAAACTTATAGCAGAAAAAATATTTGGAATAAGTGCACCCAAACCCCTGATGTACGAATGGATTTCATTAAAGGGAAAAGGTACTATGCATTCCTCAACGGGAATAAACATAGCAGCCTCTGACTTCGTGAAAATGGCACCCCCGGAGATATTAAGGTACCTGATTGCCAGGAACCAGCCATCAAGGCATATTGAATTTGATCCAGGAAATGGTCTTCTCACACTGGTAGACGAGTTTGAGCGTTTAAGAGAAGAGCATGAAAACGGCAAACTTGATGAAGACAGGGATGAAAGTTACAGGCTCTCATCACTTGGAGCAAGCAAGGAAGTTTTGTCTGTCGGATTCAGACATTTAGTTACGTTGATACAGATATATCCTGATGAATCAGGTTTGCTCAATGCCATGAAGCGTTCCGGATATCCCCTGGATACCATATCGGAAAACATGCATAACAGGATTGCGATGATCAAAAGATGGCTGAATGATTTCGCCCCTGAAGAGATAAAGTTCAGGCTTCTTCCGGTTGATACTGAGGTTTCCCTCAACGATGTTGAAAAGAAACTTCTCAGATCCTTTCTTGAAAGCATTGGTTCTATTCAATGGCAGGCGAACGATATTCATAACAGGATACACGAATTACTCAAGGAAAGTGGAATACCGCCTGGAGAAGGATTTGGTATTTTCTATAAGACATTCATAGGAAAATCAAAAGGCCCGAGGCTGGGATATTTCTTTTCAAACCTCAATAAGGAGTTTGTAAAGGACAGGCTGGAGTTCGCCTCACGATAGCGCGGGCGGTTGATCGGGGTGCTGGTCACTTTCAATAGTCTGTCCATTTATTGAGTATGTATAAGTTACATCCACGCCAGCTCTTATCAGAGTTATGCCCACATGACAGTACTTCGAGAGAGACAGGTTTATGGCTTTCTTGAGATTTTCAGGTTTGGTGTTGCCCCATACCTTGTAATGTGCATTCACAGATTTGAATATCTTCGGATACTCCTCTCTTCTTTCGCCTGTGAGCTCACATTCATATTTTTCAGGCATCTGCCTCATCTTTTCCAGTATGTTCAATATGTCAGACCCACTGCATCCTCCGAAGGCGAAAAGTAGATATTCTGTAGGTGAGAGAAGGTTTGGTTTGTTCGCATAATGATCGTCGATGCGAATGACATCTTTGCCATCTATGTTAGAAACAAAACCCTCTCCATTTTTCCTTTCAAATGAAACTTTCATGAAACCCACATGACTGAATACTAAAAAATGTTTGAGAATGCGAATCGAAGATTTGCTATAAATCTCGACATGTTGAAATGACAATGTGATAAAATATTGTTAAACGGTCTGTCTTTGTGGAATCGTTTGTAATGAATGGCCATGTCGATTGCTGAACATGATGGTTTTTTGATATTACTTAATGCGTGTCATTTTTTTTTTTTGAATTTGAATCAGGTCTGGTTGCAGTGTACCTGCTTTCTCGGGATTGCTTTAAGTAAGTAATGCCTGTTTTTTTCTACTAATTTGGACATTTATGGCAGGTCTGGTCGATGTAACTGAAAAAATCAATCGATAAATCTTGACAAGATCGTCATACAGGAATGGGATGATAAACGGAAAAAGAGAGGAATAATAAAGGTTATTTCAAAAATGGAAGGTGGTACTGGAGAACTATCTTTTTCATTGGGCGATACTGATGAATAATATAGAATGCCTTTTTCTCTCATTTATTCTGCGACTGAAAGAATTCGTCTTCCTTTACTATTTTCATTTCAACTGGTGTTCTTAGAATCTTGCTTATAATGCGCTCAAAGCGAACGACACGTCGAGCATGCCTCATAGTTTCACAATATTGGAAAACTGTTCCGTTCCTTGTAACAACAAACCTGGACTGCATGCTAATCACCTTTTCAAGATCCAGTCAATTAGCATAAATGAATTCTGCCGCATTGATCGATCTCAATTACATATAATAGTAAATATTCCTTTATAAGTGTTTGACTTCGAAATGAAGATTGCATTAAAGAAATATAATTTATCGAAAATACCCTCATTCAATTTAAAAAGGTATTTTTCTGCTAAATGCATTCGAATATAGTATAACGCATTTTAATACCTAAGAATTGTATTATCAAAAGAGAAAGTTCTGTGAGTGGATTTATATGAACATTTTAGAAGAACTCGAAAAGGTGCTCGGAGACCGTCTATTGACCCGGGAAGAGGACAGGATTCCATATATGAGAGATGCTTCTTATTTTGCCGGTAAAATACCAGATGCAGTTGCTATCCCAAAAACATCCATCGAGATATCGCGTATAATCAAGATCTGCTCGTCTTTCAAGGTTCCTGTTACCATCAGGTCCGGAGGGTCTTCACTAACAGGTTCCTCAGTCCCTACGCATGGAGGCATACTTATTTCAATGTCCGCCATGAACCGGATCCTTGCAGTAAAACCCGAAGATTCATATGTTATAGCTGAACCTGGTGTAAGACTGGATGATCTGAATAGGGAACTTGAAAAAATAGGTTTTTTCTATCCGCCTGATCCTGCAAGCTCAATGGCTGCGACAGTTGGTGGTACTATATCCACAAATGCCGGTGGATTGAGGGCTTCATACTATGGTACTACCAAGGAGTGGGTGCTAGGAGTTGAGGTTGTGCTTCCAAACGGCAAGATTGTAGAATTCGGCGGTAAAACGCTCAAGCGCACAAAAGGGTACGATCTTACAGCCCTGATGATAGGAAACGAAGGTACCCTGGGCATCATAACCAGGGCTATACTTAAGATCTGGCCTGTTCCGGAGAAAGTGGGGAGAATCATATCATATTTTACTGAAATAACGGATGTTGGTAGATCTGTATCTGAACTGAAGAAAAATGGAATCATACCATATATCGCAGAATTCATGGATTCGCTCTCCATGGAATCCGTCAGGAGAGCCAATGGAATATCATTTCCTGATACTGCAAGGTTTCTCCTGATGATCGATATCGCCTCCACAAAAGAGTCCATTTCCAGGTTACTGGAGAAAGCAAAGGGGATCATATCTGCCTTTGACCCTGTTTCCATTGATGTTACATTAGATAAGGAGGAGATGGCAAAGATGTATCAGGCTAGGAAAGGTCTCTATTCATCCTCATTATCTCTCAGAGCCGATAAACATCAGTACGTTGTGATTGCGGACCTTGTTGTTCCAGCTTCTGAGTTACCGGCCGCATTTAAAGAGATTCAAGAGCTGATTGAAAAATCTGGCCTGAAGGTTATGCTTTTCGGCCACATCGGTGATGGAAACATTCATGGAAATATATTTGCTGATACCAGATCGAGGGAGGAGATGGAAAAAGTTGATTCTCTTCAGATGAATCTTGCGAAAATAGTGCTATCGCATGGCGGATCTGTATCGGCTGAGCATGGGATAGGAGTAGAAAAGAAGGCGCTTCTTGTTGAGGAGCTTAGAGAGAGGAATTCGGAGTTTAACCTAGAACTGATGCGGAGCATTAAGGATAACTTTGATCCGAAGGGTATACTTAACCGGGGTAAGATTTTTGATTGAAAAGACGGAACTATTAAAAGAGCTGCAGGAGGAAGTGGAAAAGTGCATTAATTGTGGCTTCTGTGAGAGTGTATGCCCGACCCTTCCTGCTTCCGGCTTCAGATCATCAATAGGAGCCAGGGGGAGAGTGGATATTGCAAGCGCACTGCTTGGAGAATTAGATAAGAATGGAAAGTCAAGCCTTGCAATATCAGAGTCATTTTATTCCTGCCTTGACTGTTTTGCTTGTCTGCAGGTCTGCCCTGCCGGGGTCAATGCCGGCAAAGTAAGCCATCTGGGAAAGTCGATTATAGCTGACTCAACCACGCTGGAAATAAACGAGAGGAAGGCAATAGCTGATATGATTGTGTCAGTCACAGTGAAAACCATGAATCCTCTCGGTCTCAGAAAGGAATGCTCTAAATGGTCAGGCGGGCTTGAATTTGATTCCGCTTCTGATACCCTGTTCTATACGGGAAATATGTACCAGCTTATGCCATATAGCAAAAAACTTTCCGGTGTGGAAAGAATGATGGGCCAAAAGGCTACCGATGCAATGGCCAGGCTTATATCCTCGCATCCAGGTCTTTCAAGGTTAACTGGTTTAATGAAAGACGATGCTTTAGAACGTGAAATGAATCGTTTCCTGCAAGACATATATGCATTGCTTAGTGCAGCAAAGATTGAAATGAATTATCTCGGTGAGGATGAACCTTATCCTGGGACTTTCATATTTGACCTTGGTTATATTTCGGAATTCAGGAGGTATGCTGAGAGAGTGACTGAAATATTTCACCAGAAGGGGGTGAGAAACATTATAACTGTAGATCCTCACACATATGACCTGCTGAAAGTACAGTACCCAAAGTACGTGCCTGAATTTGATTTTGATGTGTGCTATTACACAGATTTTCTTGATGCCTTAGAATTTGAAAAGGATCATGCATTGACCACACTGCATGAACCATGCCATTTCACTTTAAGGGAGGAGGCATATAACGGCCCGCTAAAATACGCAATGAAGATTACAGATGTAGTTCTCCCTGACAGATCCGGAAAAAAGTTAATGTGCTGCGGAGGGCCCGATGAATTGCTTTTTGGTAACCTTTCAGATGAAATTTCCAGAGAAAGGTTCCAGCAGCTTAAAAACACTGGAGCAGGAAAGGTATTAACAGCATGCCCAATCTGTTACTCAAATCTTAGAAAAGATTCAAGTGTTCAGGATCTTTCAACATATCTGAAAACTCACCTGAAAATCTGAATTTTGGATGAATGAGGTATTCAATAAGAGGTATTTTTTAAATATTAACCCAAAGGGTCTGTAATTGAAAAGAAAGAAGTATTTTAATTTTATGAGTTTTATAATTGTTTTGTCAGGATATATTTTACCAAGTAATTTTCGTGATTTAACAAGAATTGAAGAAATTAAATATTTAATATCGATTAGAAATATTAATAAGTAAGATGATGTTATCCGCCTCATATGGATAGGAAATTTTTAATACTATTAATAGCGTCAGTGATGGTTATTTCATCAATTGCCGTAGCATCCGCTTATAGTAGCAGTGGTATTATAACCGTGCAGAGATATCAGACCCCGGAATTAAGTTCAGGTGGCGCGTTCCATGGGAATGTGACAATTTTTGCAAACGGTTCTGTAAGCAGCAGCACTGAAATAGCAAAGAATGGTAACATATTCACACTCAACAACAATCTGAATGGCACTATAATTGATTTAAGAAACGGGTCAGTTTTATCAGGTAATGGATATACCTTAAATGGGTTAGGAAAAAATGGAATAGAAGTGCTTAATGCATCGTCCGTTACAATTGAAGATGCTGCCGTAATGAACTCTAGCACCGCGCTATATATGTCTGGCTCATCCTACGTTTTTATAGAAACAAGCAATCTGTCCTCTTCTGACTATAGCTCTTACGTGAGTGAATCAAATTTCGTATCCTTCTTTATGGACACATTTTACACTCCAGATCATTATGGGATTTATGCTCATAATACACCGGAAATTTTTGTAAATTCTTCGATTTTTGATACGTATTACGGTTTTGAAACCTTTTCATCTACGTCAGATCTCGTCTTTTTTAATGATTCCATAGCGTCACATTATGGGATTAAGCTTTGTGGGTATACAAACAACAATGTTTCGATATTGAATAATACTTTTAAGGACGCAGCAGGATCATCATTTTATGGAATAGAAATTTATAATGACAATTCTAACAATGTTAAGATTAATAACAATAAATTTTATAATTTTTCGGATTATGCCATTTATGAATCGACGGGGACAGGGAAGAACTTTGTCATAAATCATAATTTGATAGTAAACGCGAGTACAGGAATTCATATTTGCGACTTATATGGGGTGTCAATATCATTTAATAAATTCAATAATATAAGCAGCTATGGGATAGAGGGTTGCTTTATATTCAATTCCACGGTTAATGGGAATGTCGTAACAAATTCCTCAAGTGCTTATGGTGTCTATTTTGAATACTCAAATATGCTCGATCTTAATAACAACAATATCGTAAATACCTCATATGCTGTTTACACTGAATATTCAAATACCGTATCTGTTGTCCACAATTCCTTAGCATTTAGCGAAAAGGGGGCTTATATCTATTCATATTCTGCAAATAATGTAAACGTCTCGGACAATGTCCTGAGAAATGTGACATGTGATGGAATTGAAGTTTTTACCGATATAGGTGCAAATTATTCTCTTGATAACAATTACATATCCAACTCTAAGGATCCGATATGTGTTAAATATGATATACAGAACTTGAAGATCGACGGAAATGTGTTGCAAAATACAACCGGTACTGCTATTTGCGCCCAGTATGCTTCTTCTCTGACAGTCTCCGGAAATTTAGTTTCTGGTTTTACAAGTACCACCGGTTGCGGAATTGATGTCCACCATGCTACTAATGCTCTGATAAGTAATAATAAAGTCCTCGGCAATGCAACACTTAAACCTGGTTTTGGAATCTATGCGGTTGGTATTTCGCAAAGTTCTATTTACGACAATTATGTCTCCAATTCGAGATATAGTTATGAGATCTGTAGTTCAGACAACATAACTGTTTTCGACAATGTCGCCGTAAATAACTCGTATGGAATTTATTCAAGCAATAATTTACAGTTTGCATATTATGGAAATACAATAATTGACTCGAATTATTCGTTTTTCTCATGCTGTGATTCAATCGGAACGGTTTTCGGCAATACTTTTTCCAACGCGAACAAATACATGGCGGATATATCTGGATCGGACAAAGTTGTATTCTATCACAATAATTTCCTTAATGGGACATCTGTGGGTGCCTATATAACAGACAGTTCTGGCCTGTCATGGAATTTGAGTCTACCTGTTGGTGGAAATTACTGGTCCAGCTATAATGGCACCGGAACTGACGGTATTGGTTCCACGCCTTACGTGGTCAATGGCTCAAACATGGACTTCCTGCCGCTTACTTCAAAGTGGTCTGCATATACAATAACATACGTTGAAAGCGGTCTTCCTTCAGGTACCGCCTGGACCGTTATTCTAGACTCTGCGTCGCAAAAGTCATCAACACAGTCTATAATTTTCAGCCCAGATGCTGCACAGCACGTAAAAGTGACATATTCAGTTGAAGCAGTTCCAGGATATTCGGCATCGGTTAAAACAGGAAGCGTGAACCTTAATGGGACAAGCATGGTCATTGCGGTAACATTCTCGCCGGTAAAATATAATGTTGCATTCACGGAGACTGGTCTCACCACTGGTACCGCATGGTCCGTAACTATCGGAGGCAATGTGATCAATTCCATAGATTCATCCCTGACGGTTGAACTTGCAAATGGCACATATAATTACAGTATTGGAAGCGTAACTGGGTTCCATTCCACCATATCCTCTGGTGTCTTGATTGTGAATGGATCTGGACCAGTTATTTCAGTAACATTTATCAAGGATTCATATGTGCTCACAATAACTGAAACTGGCCTGCCAGCCGGTACCTCATGGAGCGTCAGTGTAAATGGTGAGAGCCAGACGTCGACAAACATGTCAATACAGTTCATTCTCGTTTCAGGGAACTATTCTGTCAAGGTATCAGGCCCCTCCGGCTATACTGTTTCACTATCAAGCAGCACTGCATACCTTAACAACACAAACGCGACTGTAAGTGCTGTTTTCAAAGCACCTCCTTCAACCTCAATATATGATGGGCTTGGTGCTGGCATTGTTGTGGGGGCAATAGTGGGAGTGCTTGCGACAATGGCATATACTGGAACTGGCATATTCAGGAAACTGAAGAAGGGCAGTGGCTCAAATCCTTAATTATTATCTTTATTCATTACCCTTTTTTAATCTATACACATAGTCTAAAACATTACATCTCGAATAATGTTACATTAAGGGTCAAAATTTTAAATTTTGCTGTACCCTCGTTGCAGATTGATGTGTTAACTAAGATAAATTCTGGTGAATTGTGACCATTTGAAAACTTTTAGCTAATTAAAAACAAAAATTTTAATGATCAGAATGGGAGCACTGGGATTTGAACCCAGATCTACGGGTTTCTTCCGGATCATAGTTCCAGTCACTCATCATTGTATCAGTTGACCCATAGCTAATCATATCCTGACTGGAGCCCGTTAGGATACCTGACTACCCCATGCTCCCGTTAAGTTCTGTTTGCTTTTCTAGCCTTCTTAAGTCTTCTGATGCGCTTTTTTCTCCACTTCCAGCGCATTTTCCCTCTTTTCTTCCAATCTCTTGAACTTCTCTTCAATCAAGCACCTCATGCTGTGCAATAAACGGTATTTT
>JAJZLW010000151.1 GCA_021850505.1 Thermoplasmata archaeon | reverse complement strand
TGTGTGGGCTGGTATCATAACCGGCCACAATGAGCTGGACCATATAAGGGTAATACTTTGACTGGTTCAGTATATTCGACAGGAGTGTGGCTGCTGCCTCGATTGGCATCCCAAATTTTCTTTGCAATCTGTATAGCTCGAGCTCAGCCCTCATGTATCTTACAAGAACCTGAGCATCTCCTACCAGACCAGCAATAGTCATAGCTGCATAGGTGTCAAGCTTGTGCAGCTTGCGCCCATCCTTGTGAGCAATAAAGTGATCTGCAGTAACTCGTCGATCCGTTGCCAGTACAACTGCATCCTTGACAATTACAGCTACAGTTGTAGTCCCAGTGCTTAAAACTTCGTTCATATATAACACCCTAAAAGTCTGATTGCTCATTGAATAATAGTATTAAATTGTTTGCTGAATTTTTTGAAACAAAGACTCCTGGTACTTGAAAACCAATCTGGTAATTTCTACAATATGCTTGTTGTAAGGCAGATATACCTCTATTCTCGATAAAATTTATTTACCATTAAAACCCTACAGTTAAGATGATTGATCAGGTTCCGGTTTCCATTGACGTTAAAAAGTTACATTCTTATAATCTCAAAAGAAATCTGAAATATTTCCTGTTTGCAGTTCCCGCTATAGTTTACGTCCTCATTCTGTCCATATACCCTGCGATCAATATCATATATGACAGTTTCAGGAATTCCAGTGGTTTTACCCTTCATAACTATACAGCCCTGCCGAGTATAGGTCTTTACTCTGCCCTGGCCAATACAGCAATTGTAAGCATTGGCGCACTGTTGATTCAGCTTTTCTTTGCACTTATGATTGCCATGATCATGATTAAGAAATTCAAGGGAAACCGGCTCTTTTCAACAATTGTAATAATACCGTTCGGCATTTCCACTGTAGTAGCCGGATTTATTTTTTCAAACATATTTACCGGAAGAGGTGGATTTGCAAGTTCATTTTTGAATATATTTGGTTTTCATGTTGACTGGATCAGGACCAGTTTTGACAAATTATTTGTTGTTATGTTCTCAGACTTCTGGAAAAACACCCCTCTTATAGCATTAATTTTACTTGGTGGATTATCATCAATTAACCCAAATCTCTATGAAGCCGCAGCAGTCGATGGTGCAGGCGCATTTCGAAGGTTCCTTCACATCACTCTTCCAAATATCGCGCCGCTTATGGCTATAGCCTTACTCATCAGAGGCGTGAGTGAGTTCAATATTTTTGCGCTTCCCCAGGTATTGATAGGTGACAATCCTCCCCTTATGAACACTTTAATCTACTACAACTATAACATAGTCGCAAATAGAACTATATCCTATTCGCTTTCTGTAATTTTACTGGTTATTATACTGGCCTATGCAGCTGTTGTATTAAAATTAGGAGGTGGACCGAAGTATGCAAAGTAGGAACAGTTATGCTGTATATATAGGAGCAATAATCCTCGCCGTAATATTTTTCTATCCTTTGTGGGTTCTAGTCCTTTACTCATTTGAACCAACATCGTTTACAGTCGGAACACTATATCCCTCACAAATACCTTTCGCTTTAACACTGCATAACCTGTATTCATCTTTCGCCGAGGTAGGGCCATTTATCACTGCATCCATGATCAGAAGTTTTGAGGTTGCCTTTATGGTGGGAGGAATTGGGCTGGCACTAGGTATACCTGCTGGTTATGGACTTTCAAAGTTGACAGCCAGGATATCAAACAAGATCATTGTGCTACTTTTCATAATTAACATGATGCCGGGCCTCGTTATTGCCATTCCAATATCTGTGGATTTCCTGAAGATAGGGTTGGCTGGTTCAGATTATTTTACAATGGTTGGTGTTGCGCTGGCACAGGAACTGGTAGTGCTGCCCCTGACTGTGTTCATCATACTCGGCGGATTCAGGTCTCTTCCAAAGGAAATAGAAAACCAGGCCAGGGTTGATGGAGCTGGCTTCGGCTCTGCTATGTTCCGGCTCCTGTTACCGATGAATAAGATAGCTATATTTGTGGCATTTCTGCTATCATGGATGACTTCTTGGGATGAATTTACTTATGCTGTAATTATTGCGCCAATTGCACCAACTGATTCAACATTTCCAGTGACGCTTTATAACTATGTAGCGAGGGGCTTTCCTATTGAATCGTCAGTTTTCGCTCTGGTCGCTTCGATACCGGTGATTATACTTGCAGTTGTGATAATGAAATACCTTAAAGGAGAATATTTGACAGGAGGTCTTGTAGGATGAGCACTAAATTAAAACTTGAACAAATTTACAAATTGTATGGCAAGAAAGTTGTATTGAACGGTCTGGAACTGGAAGTAGAAGAAGGTGAGTTTCTTGTTGTTCTTGGACCATCCGGAATGGGAAAAAGCACCCTTTTGAGAGTTATAGTCGGAATTGAGGACCTTAGCTACGGAAAAATAATACTTGACGGAAAAGATATCAGCGCCCTGCCACCAAACAAGAGGGATATTGCAATGGTTTTTCAGAACTATGCTCTCTATCCCACTATGTCCGTATACAATAACATCGCATTTCCACTTAAAATGGCGCATAAAAAATCGGCGGAAGTAAAGAAAAAGGTAGAGGAAATAGCAGCTACCCTGAATATTACTGATATACTAAACAGCAGCGTAAACCAGATTAGCGGCGGGCAAAAGCAGAGAGTGGCTCTCGCGAGGTCACTGGTAAGAAACCCTAAGATGTTCTTGCTTGATGAACCTTTGAGCAACCTGGATGCAAGGGTAAGATATACTGCCAGAACTGAACTGAAAAAGTTGCAGAAAGAACTTGGCTTTACTTTCGTATATGTCACACACGATCAGACAGAAGCCTCAACGCTTGCGGATAGAGTAGCTGTGCTGCGTAATGGGAAACTTGAGCAGATTGACAAATATGAAAAGATACTTAACGAACCAAAATCGAGGTGGCTCGGTGATTTCATGGGTGATGTTCCAATGAATTTCGTTCCCGGTACGATACTTGGAAGCAACAATACTGAGATTGGATTCAGGGATTCATGGATTGAAGAAGGAAATGGCCCATATGCTGCAACCGTAGATTACACTCAGGTAATTGATGACGTATACCGTGCATTCTGCCACCTTGATATCAGTAAATCAGATTTACATAAAGATGCAGAAAATAAGGATGATGAATCGTCGCAATCGATTATCCTCAGGGTAAAGGACAGGTATCAGCCGGGTGATCAGATAAAATTCTCTCTACTGAAATATAATGTTTATAGTGAAGGGATTCTGAAAGAAGTCGTAAAAGAAAATTAGAAGTATTTATTAAAATTTTAAAAAAATAAAATTATAATGGAATAATTTTAAGTTACAACTGGCTGATAGTAACCCATTGTATAATTCATTGCAACCTCTGGGCCGTATGCTGATGTCGTATTTAGATAGTTGAACAATGCAGCATTCTCGCTGCTAAGTATGTGTGGAATCTGACTGTATGAGCCATGGTCCTCAATTATAGAAGTCCATGCTGCATCCATGTAGAATTGCCACTGTGATAGCCATGCAACTGGATCTCGTATGAAGACTCCCGTGCTAAGCGCGTTGAATGATGCGTTGAGAACAGTATCAGAACTGTTGTAAGGCTTCATTGCAAGTGTTGTCAGATTAACAGATCCTGGCCACTGGTAGTCCATTATTGTGTATGTGTTGGAAGCGAGTCCAGTGTATGTGTCCCAATATGATGCCGGGTAATCAGGGGAGAAATACGCACTAAGATTGTAGAGGTATTCCATTGCAGCGATATCTCCAGTATCATTGAAAACCATCGGGTTCCCGCCAAACTGAACCATCCACTGATATAACTCAGTAGGTGTGCTTGCTCCGCCATGGCCCTGGAAGTTAACCATTCCGACCCCATAGTAATTATAGAGGGTCTTTGCATCGCTCATGAGCTGGGCGTCAGTTGTTGGGGGGCTCGAAATGCCCGCCTTCTGCATCGCTGTATAGTTGATCCAGACAAGTGGTATGTTCACAAGCTGAGTCATGAAATATATACCATGAAAGACCTTTACCTCATAGTTATTCAATCCAGTAACACTTGAAATCGTTCCGGCACCTGCAGTTATTGTTGGCGCCATGCTTGTGAGGTTAGCCAGATATCCATCAAAGAACAGAGTACCGACGTCAATGTTGTCGATCGTTGTAACAATATTCTCGTGTGATTTTGCAGCCAACTGCGTCTGGAACTCAGATACTATCTTAGAAGCTGAAATGAAACTCGTTTTCACAACAATGTTTGGATACATGCTCATGAATGTGCTCATCTCGCTGCTCACATAGTTATAGTCAGATTCTGTCAGACTTGTGTAATAGTAAACTGTAACTGATGCGTTGGATGCCTTATAAATTGTAGGTATCGTTGTTGACGGGGTTGTATTGAATGCTCCTGTATCAACAGGTATAAATCCTGTAGCCGATCCAAAGCTCTTCTGCACAGCAGGATTGAGCAAAAACGCTATTAGTTGTGCTGATGCCATCGGCGTTGAGCCGTTTGCCATCTCAGCCACTACGCATCCACCGAGTAGGTGATCCGCGTTCGCCGGACCTGCTGGTCCCGAATACACAAATATTGTCTGCGCCGCCGGTTTGGGGTGGAACAAGTTGTTATAATCCAGGCCGATAAATGAACCGACCAAAATTATAACCACCACAACCGCAATCACGGCGATCAATACGCCATGTCCTTTTGGTTTTGTTGGTATATTAGGTGTTTCCATGGTTTACAGTTTAAAACATTCTATTTAAGAATTTGCCTTAAAACATTTGTATATTAAATTTCTGATAATAATTGTTACATTTATTCAAAAAATTGACATGTTTCCGCCAAAAATTAAGATATATTATTATATCGTGTTTCGTTACAGGGCATCCTCTTATCAATAGATAAGGATTCCAGTCTATCAGCATGCTCGTAACTTTTAATACCGATTCTACTTAACAACCTACTGTTCATTCTTATTTCATTTACTGAATCCATATCTTGTTTCCAATCATGCCTGAAACCCAGCAATCCCTCCATTATGAGCTGTATGAATAGAGAACTCGACCATACCTGTGCAAATTGACCAGTAGGATAAAAGAAATCAGGGTCATATGTTTCGTTTATTCTCCCCGGATCAGCACTTTTGAATGAGTACTTTATGAAAGTAATAAGCATCTTTTCACCAAGATTCCTGTTTCCGTTGTTATAGGCAGATAAACCTATCCACCCATTCATTAGCGGCCAGATCTGACCTGTGTGATATCCTCCATCGTATAACGTATCATTTAAGGACATTGATCTTACGCCATTAGCGGTCATCAAATTGTCTTGAGACAGATACCTCAGTAATTTTTTGATCCTTGATAAGCGAAAGTATATACCTGGAATTGCCAGCAGCGGAGTCTTGATATATCTCCTTTCTGAATCTGTGAAGGAATCAAGACCAAATTTTCCGGAAAGATATCTTGATTGATATGAATCGTAAACTGCCTGGAATCTGCCATCATGGTCTTTGATAATTGCGTCATGTACCCTGACTGCTTCAAGATACCATGCATTAATGTCAACGCATTTTCCATTTCTTTTGGTGGCCCAGGTTTCCGGCCATCCAATAAGACCGGAGCTGAAATTATTTTCGAGGAGGTAATCTGTCCCGGTAGACAATGATGTTATAAAGGAATACACTTTTCTTATTTCCTCTTCAACGACAGGTTTAGCAGAAAGTTCATTCCTATACCCCTGTGCTATCATCCAGAGCAGGGAGCTGTCAATTGACATGTACTTAGTATTGATCCTCTCGATTCCAGAGACATCATAATTCTGGTTCAATGAATCCATGGCATCTACAATTGGAATTTCATGTGGTATCCTTCCATTTGCTGAATTTCTGTAAAGAAGATCAAGGTGGGAATCTGCCTCGGTTGTCAGGCCTATCAGATATGCTGCAAATGATGCCCAGAGACCATCACGTCCAAAGAACCAGGAAAATCTTGGAAAGCCTGCGTAGAAACCATTACCCGCCTCTGTTTCAGAATATGACTCGAGCAAACTTATTTTCGCCCAGAGAAACGCCTTGTCCAATCCTGGTGTGCTTGATTCTAATATGCAGTTTTCAGTCACCTTTGAGAAGTAGTCTCTTGTATCCTTGAATGCAACCTCTGTATCTGGAATAGGGTCTTCGCCGATTACTACTGTGGATAGATCTGCAATTTTTCCAGATATAATTACATTATTTGTATAATGATCATATCTGATCTCTGATTGCATGAATCCGGAAAGGTGAATAATCGTCTTTGTAAACTCGCTCTCTATTATTGCCTCATTTTTGGTTCTGTGTATAAATTGATAACCTGAGGGTGATTTATTCAAGGGCCACATTTTTAGATGGGAAATTTTTAAAGACAGTTCAATCTTGCAGGGATCATGAGGATATAATACAATAACAAGCGACTTGCTGTCTGGCGGAATGAAATCGATTCTTGAAAGACTGCTATATTTTCTATAAATATAGTAAGGACGCCTGACATATTTTTTGCAGATACTGCTTTTTTTTACCTGTTTGAGGTTTATTGATGAAAAATGCTGGAGACCACCGACCCAGAACCCAGTCCTGTTCCTGCCTGAAGCCCCTGCGTTCAGGTTGCCGTCCTGACGGATTATCAGATGAGCTTTTTTACCCTTTACAAGTGAGAAATATGACAGGTTCATGTTTGATCTATCATTATCCTTAACCCACGCATCCAGCACCTTATTATTTGCCTTTAAGGATAGATCAGAACAATAATTCATTTCCTCTACAATCATGAATGAATATAGTTTAAGCATTCATAAAATTGTGTTGATGTAATGTTATTAAGCACAATAGACATCTATTAAGGTGTTTATACCGAGATATTTCAAGCCGATATCTGATGAGGATTCGCTGAATGTTATTAGAAATCATAGCTTTGGCTTACTATTAAGTTACATTAACGACGAAATTTACGTCACTCCTTTACCTTTTCTTCTAGAAAATGAAGGAAAGGGGATGGTATTATATGCACACCTCGCAAGGATCAATGAACACTCAAAGTATCTTGAAGGATCCAGGGTAACGGTTATCTTTCAGGGTCCACATCATTATATCTCCCCGCGTTGGTATATGGACCCAAGATCCGTACCCACATGGAATTATGTGATAGTAAGGGTGAATGGCATATCGGAAACTGTCGACCATGCTGTCCTGCTAACAATAATAAAGAAACTTTCCGATTTGCATGATCCGGAATGGTCCAGTTTAAAGAAGGAGAATGAGTCATATTATCAGAAGATGGCATCCGAGATCGTCGGTATAAAGATAAAGATAGATAAAATTGAAGGAAAGTTCAAGCTCAGCCAGAATCACCCCCGGGACGATATTGAAAGCGTTATAGCGCATCTTTCTGAACTGGACCTTGACGCAGTTGAAATGGCTGAGATGATGAAGACAATGCTTGTTGGAAGAAACAAAACCTAACCGGTCGATTTCCTGGATCTGCTGAAAAATCTTGTGATTGCAAAATAAATTACGCCAAATATGAGCAGAGCAAACAGTGGATTAATCTTAAGTACCGGCACAGAGGTAATAAACAGGTAAATAAGATATGAGAAAACAACTGCACCAAGCCCGATCCCAAGGGAAAAGTTGTTGAGCCTACCTATCTCCCTTCTCCATTCATCCTCATCATAGCCGTCCCTCTTCAGGACCTCAGTCAGAGAATTTGCGGTTTCAAATGACATCATGCCTATCAGGCCAAATTCTGCAAGGAAAACAGTATCGATAAGAAATGAAAGGTCAGCAGGTGGCATTCCTATCGCAATAGGTATGTATCTGGCAGCGTAGCCTTTGCTGAATATTATCAGTAGAATAACTGGAAGGAATGCAAGAAATTTGAGAGGATTCTTTCGTCCCGGTTTAATTGCATATACAATAGAACCAAGAGCAAAGGCTATTTCCAGTACACCGAAAATAAGTACGAGAGAAGTACCACCGACAGAGGATATGAATAATCCTGGCAGTATAAGAAGTATAACACCAAACAGCAAAGAAACAGTAGACCTCATATTCACCTCAAAGTGCCTGTGAGCCTTGATATGATCTTACCGTACCCGGTTATTTCTGGATCCCATGGAATGATCTTTGAAAAACCTGAGAATCTTGCGTACAATTTTCTTCTTGCTTTACTGTTATAGCTTTCATTATAGATGGATGAGATTGAATATGGAGACATTTTCCCATATATTCCGTATGGAAGCACATCGATAACGATGAGCCTGGATGAAACACCCCTTATCTGTCTGCAAATCAGTGAAAGTGTATCAGCGTTTGTCTCAGTTATGCTTGTAAAAAGAAAGGTCGTTGGAACAGTCTCGCGTGCTATTGCGAAAAACTCCCTGTCTTTATTGTAAGAAGAGAGGATCTGCTTCATCGGTTCGACAAGGAGTGCACTTCTTCTCAGTCTTATATACTGCTCCATCCCGGATCCAGGCACAACTATGCTTTTCCTTGCATTCTTATCCTTCTGCATGACCCAGAAACCTACATTGTGCTGGTAGTTTAATAGAAGGCTTGCAAATGAAAGTATTAATCTGATCGAGCTCTCGAGTGGATTGTCCTCCTTTGTACCCTGCCGCATCGTGTGTCCCCTGTCAAGTGCAAACATAATAGTGTGAAGACCCTCCCTCTCATACTGGTTTACAAGTGGTGCACTAGCTGTTGGTCTGCGGGCTGTCGCTTTCCAGTTTATGGTTCTGTATGGATCTCCGGGGACATATGACCTTATTGTGTCAAAATCGGTGGATGCTGGCCCGATCCTGGATCTTGCACTTCTTGGATTCAGCAGACTTGCTCTTATCCTAAGGCCGCGTTTCCTCAGAATCTCAACCTTCGGTATGACATCTATAGTTACATTCACATTTATCTTTCCTGTTTTTGTATTCAGGATTCCCATTGTTGGATTATATGTGTATTTTATCTCAGAGAATGAAAATTTGCCTCTCCTTGCAGCCTGAATTTTATATGATAGATCATAAACCCTCGATCGGAGACCCTTGAAAACAACCCTGACATTTGAGCCATCAACAGGCTTAAAGTGCTCAAAGTATGGAAGTTCGAATAGAAAAATGCCTGCCCCCCTGTTCAGGATTATACGTGCCTTTACCTCAACGATGTCGTCCACCTTGACCTTTTTGGGCATATCTATCTCGACATCGACCCGCCCCTCCTCGTCTGATATGAACATAATGCCCACAAACAGGATTGGAAAGATAACAAGCAGGGTGGCTGGGAGTGAGCCGGAAAGGAATGCGACTATACCAAAAGCTGCCGCAATAGCCAGAAAACCGAGCAATCCCTTAGTCCAGAGTTTTTCCATTTGATCAACTACTTGGGCACCGAAAGCTTCTCAAGATATTCGTCCACGATAGCTCCTGTGCTGATCTCATCCAGGGATATCTCTGGCTTCAGGACTACCCTGTGTGCAAGTGTTTCCCTGATTACAGATTTGACGTCGTCTGGCGTTACGAAATCTCTCTTCTCTATAACCGCCTTGGCCCGGCTCATCCTTAAAAGAGATATCAGACCCCTGGGGCTTGGCCCAGCTGAAACACGATCGTCCTTTCTTATAACAGTGAACGATGTTATATAAGATAGAACTTCATCGCTGACTGATACTTTTGTCTCCATGATTTTCTGTATGTTGATAATTGTCTCTGGGTCCAGTACCTGAGAAGCAGTTGCGCTCGGATCATCTGACTGCCACGAAACCCTCCTTCTGAGAAGATCACCCTCGTTTTCAGGATATCCTATCGACAGTCTTATCATAAATCTGTCCATTTGAGCTTCAGGTAAAGGATATGTTCCCTCAAATTCTATCGGGTTCTGGGTTGCCAGTACTATGAATGGTTTTGGAAGCTTGTAGGTTTCCCCCTCGATAGTGACCTGTTTTTCTTCCATGGCCTCAAGGAGAGCGGCCTGAGTTTTGGGCGGTGCTCTGTTGATTTCATCTGCCAGGATAAGATTCGCAAATATCGGTCCCTTGATTGTTTCAAAGGTTCCACTTTCCTGCCTCCATATCTTTGTGCCGGTTATATCACTTGGAAGCAGATCTGGGGTGAACTGAATCCTGTGATAACTCAGTCCAAGTACCCTGGAAAAGAGCTTCGCAAGAAATGTCTTACCAACTCCCGGATTGTCCTCCATCAGAACATGTCCAGAGGCGGAAATCGCCGCGAGGATCCTGTCTACTACAGCCTGCTTGCCAAGGAAATATTTTCTAATTTCTTCGCTTGCGTTACCAATTTTCTCAATGACCGGCTTCAACTCTGGAGCGGGTTCTGCTGTTGTTTCCATTTTACATTTTCCTCCTGACTTGATATCTTTGATATAACACTCTTAACGGCATCCTTTCTGATTGACATATCATACTCTATTAATTTTCTTGCATTTAGGAGGTTGTAATCCTCCCAAGATGGTTTGGTGTATGTAGTTATCGGTGCAAGTATGTGCTCTATTTCATTTAAATTCTTCTCTCCGCGGGAGAGTATGGTGGTAAGCGCAATTAACAGAGATGTTGATGTTCCTTTCAAAATAAACTGCTTTATAGAATCTATTAAATAATTCATCTCCGGATTGACAACGACCTCGTCAGAATATTCAAATTTTTTATATGATCTATATGTAATTCTCTCAACAAACCTTGAAGTGAGGACATAGAGCTTCATCACGAGGTAAATTATAGCCAGAGCAACAATGACAAGGAAGGCTATAATTAAAATATTGTTATAATAGGAAGGTTTGGGAATTGCAATTATTGAGTATGCAAATGCAATCGCTGCTGCTATAGATATCCATCGACCGCCATGGAATTTCAGGTACCTGGCAAATGAACTGATATTCTCCTTCTTTGATGAATAGAAGAATGTCCATGTTGATACAAGGAATCCTGCGAAAGATACAGCGACAAAAACGGGAGCAATATAAACCACATACGGGAAACGATAGAAAAAGAGCGCCACAGATAGCGAAAAGACGAACTTGGAGGAATGGGTGAAGTATGAACCTGCGCCAACGTGCTTTCCATCATCTAATATTCTAACGCCAAAGATAGCAGTCGATATTGAAAACATCAAAAGCAGGATAGGAAGCAGAAAGGATCCAATATTCGTGTAATGGAAAAATGAGCCTATGAGTGAGAGGAAAAGTGTTAGCAGGAGGTATTCATATATTGTAACTGCCAGTATGACTTTAGCAAAGATTCCTGATATTATCAGTCCCGACATCTGAAAAATCCTGCCCACGTAAGCAATGATCAGTGGAAAAAGCAAAAAACTCAGGATATCTGATACGAGATACAGCCGGGATACGGAAGTGATCAGATCCGGAAGAATTATTGTCAGCACAACGATTGAGATGGCGTACTTAGCGGTAGTGGAAACTGCACTTCTTAATTTGCTGACCATCTTGAAGGTCAATCCTCTGAACAGATGATAATTTTTGCGTTCGGTACCGAGGATGCAAGGCTTCTTAAATACCTCTCGTAATCGGATCTGCATACCGGTTTGTGCCCGTAGAAAGAACGCTCAAAACTCTCAAGCACGATCTCAAGCTGCGTGGATACGGAAGGATCGGAACCCTTGATTATCTTCTCAATCAACTCCCTCGGCGTAGTACTATCTTTTACTGATCCGTTTTCATCCATGAAATTCATATGGAAAAATTGCCTGATGTCATCCGAATAGTCCACTGCCCTGAACCATTTGATATCATCTGTTCTTCGATCGGCTGCCTTGACCATGGTACATCGGTCTGAGAACGTCAGGGAATATTCACCGTCGCTGTTCCTGCTCAGATTCATCGG
>JAJZLW010000062.1 GCA_021850505.1 Thermoplasmata archaeon | reverse complement strand
GATCCTCGTTCAGGTCCACGTCATTTTTTGCACCATACTTGTTCTTTACAGCTGAAAGCTTTTCCTCGAAATCCTCGTGCGGTATACCCAGCACAACGGTACCGAACATCTGTAGGAGTCTTCTGTAAGAGTCATATGCAAATCTCCTGTTTCCGGTCTGTTTCGCAAGACCCTCAACGGTCTTATCATTCAACCCGACATTGAGAATTGTATCCATCATCCCTGGCATACTGATGGGGGCTCCGGATCTTACTGAAACGAGGAGTGGATCATTTTCATCTCCAAACTTTCTGCCCGCAAGGCTTTCAAGCTTCTTCAGTGCCTTTGATACCTGATCCATCATACCATCAGGGTAGGTCAGTTTTGACATGTACTGCCGGCAAGCCTCCGTTGTTATGGTGAAGCCCGGTGGAACATTCAGACCAATATTCTTCATTTCAGAAAGACCGGCGCCCTTGCCTCCAAGGAGGTCGACCATCTTCTGATTTCCCTCTTCAAACATATAAACAAATTTCGTAATTTCTGGCATAGTTGATCATCTTCAGTTATAGATAATCTTCTCCTAAAAGCTGCTATCGAAATATCATGTCCATACTAAATCACCCCAATATAAATTACCTGACGTTTCCGGCTAAAATGCAGCAGTATCTTCAAGTCAAACTCATCTCATATATTGATACAGATTCGGTACAAGGTTTCAGGACCATGTCAATAATTAAATTCACAATGGAAAAACCACAGACAATCTTTCATCAACTAATTTTATGCATAGACAAATTTTAGATGTACCAGTTATATTTATAACAGATTTTTACGGTAAAAGTTCACAGCTCACGTAAAATAGAATCCAGTAATCCCGAGATGGACTAAAATGGAGAGATCTTATGTAGAAACTTCGCTTGGCAATATTTCAATGCTTACCAGGCACGGTGATTATGCGCTCATATTCCTGCACGGTCTTGGTTCAAACGGCAACACATGGCTGAAGGTTGCCCCACTCTTGGACAGTAAATATGGTATCTACATGCTAGATCTGCTAGGTCACGGCAGGTCCGCAAAGCCGCCTGACAGGTTTACAATTGAGGACCAGTGCATCATTCTTAGTGAGGTTATATCAAAACTTCATATTACAAGGTTCACACTCGTCGGTCACTCTTATGGAGGATGGGTATCGATGAGATATTTCCTCTCTGCAACTCCAAAACCTGAAAAACTTGTTCTGATTGATTCTGCCGGTACTAATCCAACAGTGGGAGAAGCTGGCGAGGAAGGTATCAAGTCATTTGTGGATAGGATCATGCACCTCAACTCACCAAATGATAGGGATTTGATGGTAAAATTTGTGACCAATAACACAAGGCCAGAAGAAAAGATCAGGTATGACGATATTTCCGGTATTGACATACCTGTTTTGATAATATGGGGCGAGAAGGATGGGATTATACCTTTGCAATATGCGATCAGGTTGCAGGATAAATTGCCAGACAGCATACTGAAAATAATTCCCGGTGCAGGTCACACACCACAGACAATATATTTCAGGGAGATAGCCGATTACATTAATTCATTCCTGTCAGAATGAATATTTTCCTGGGTCTTCATTCATCCGGCTCTCTATCATATCATCAATTCCTGACATATCAAGTTCATACGACAGTACCGACTGTTTCGCCATATGACTCTCTAATATGACACCACGTTCAAGTTGAACGAAACTGGTCCCCAAAGAGTTTCCACCCAGAGGCTCGCTTGAAGAATTCATCGATATTACAGGTATCCTGTTTTCCAAGGATCTTCCCCTGACATAAATATGCCACATTTCATGAAACTGCTTAATGATGAGGGAAGGATTGAAGAGAATTCTTGCTCCTTTCCTTATTGCAATTTTCGCATAATATGGAAAATCAAGATCATAGCATACCGCAACCCCAAACTTGATCCCGTCAGCTTCAAATACACTGATCTCCCTGCCTGGCGAATATTCATTCTTCTCTATTCTGTATAGAGAAATTTTATCAGACCACCCAAAGATTCTTCCGTCGGAAATTACGGGTGATGTGTTATATAGAGAACCCTTCCTGAGAACACTGAAGCTTCCAGGAATAATTGTTGTGCCAAATTCTTTTGACATGTTCTGGAAAGATTCCAGTATTTTGGAAAGATCAGTGCTGCCTTCCTTATATTTCTCCATGATCCATTTTTCAGGCAGAATAAGGAAATTGGGTCTTTTTTCCTCCATGATCTTTACAAAGTTACCACCAATTGCAGTCAGAGCCTCATCGTGACTGTACAAAGGTGCCTCAATACCGGTTATCCGTATCTTTTTATCTGAGGACATCTGCACTTCCAATTTCCATTACATGAATAATCAGCTTCCAGGTTATATCTTCTTTATTAAGCCCAGAAATTTCCTGTTTCTCGTTTCCATGATATACAGTGTAATTCACGGAGGTGTGACCGAAATTGCCGCCGTTTGGCTTGATCTTGTTGTAAACAATATATTCATTTTCGTTCATTTTATTCAATCCCTTAAACTCCTCTGAAAGCTTATACGATATTTTTTTTCCAGTGAAATTCTTCCTGATCTCATCCACAAGTTTTCCCCTCGGCTTGAGATCTATGGAGTAATCTCTGTTTCCGGGCAGTTTTGTCTTTGATTCCTTAACCTGGAAATCTGATATTGCCGCCGGTACAATGATGGCATCATAGCTTTCAGTCCGGAGCTCGTTCCTTGTTTCAGTATAGTATGAATCCGAGGATTCACCGCGGATATGATTCACATAAGCAGGCAGATCATATTCAGAATTGCCTATAAGTGTAATACTGGCTGCACCCATTCTGTAAAGATTCCTTGCAAACCAGTACCCTGTCAATCCAGTTGACCTGTTTGTCAGGACCCTCACTGGATCTATTGATTCCTCGCTTCTACCGGATATGATAAGAAATCTCTTTCCTTCAAGCAATTTACCATAGAAGGATCTGTATATTTCATCGATCATTAAATTATTCTCCTGGATCTTTGCCTTTTCGTCCTCAATCCTGGGTTGCACAAATTTGACACCGAGGGACTGAAGTTTCCTTATATTATCAACTGCGATAGGATTTCTGAGCATATCCTCATGCATTGCGGGTGCAATTATTACGCTGCATCCATGGCCGAATGCGTATGAAAAGAAAAGAGATGGTATGCTGTCAGAAATACCGGCTGCAATTTTCCCTATTACGTTGTATGTGGCCGGTGCAATCAGAAGAACAGTGTTTTTCTTATCTCTGAAGAGGGATATATGTTCAATGTTCCCTGAAATCTCCGTTACTGGTTGATTTCCAGTAGCCCACCTGAAAATTTCTGGGCTTACAAGCTTCTGGGCAGAATTGCTCAGTGCGCATATTACTTCGGCACCCTCCCTTACAAGATCCCTCGCAAGATCAGGTATTCTGTAAATGGATATGCTTGCGTTGACGGCTATAACGACCCTCCTTGATTGAAGTTTATTGAACGGTTGGACACAGAATTCACACATTATTTTACCTCATCTGAAAACATACCAGGTTCCTGTACCTTTGGCACAGACATTGCCAGAACCATCTCTGAGATCCATATCCACATGTACCAGCGTTCTCCCCCTTTTTATGACATGCGCTTTCGCAACTACAGGACCAGTTGCTACCTTGCCAACAAACTGAACATTCAGGTTTGTTGTCACCTCGTTCACTATACCATCTCCATTCATAACAGCGAGGCCTCCAGCAAAATCCAGCAGGGTGCAGATCGCTCCTCCGTTCATTATGCCACCTATTCTTTTGAGGTTATCGCCAAAATCAACAGTTATCTCCACGTCGTCACCCTTTATTTTAGAGCCCTGAAGCTTGAAGTTCTTGAGGAACCCGTCGTTGTCAATCACCAACTGAATGTGGTCTTCCTGAAGTTTCATTCTTATGTAAGTAAAGAGAGCTATTTCACAGATTCCATTCATGCATGTAGAAAGAAATCACTGAAATAAGATCAAGGACTTGAATCAGAATGTTTTATTCTCTGCATTAGCCTGGTTATGACGGAAAGTGTTATTGCAGAGGCCACCTGGACTGTTCCAAGAATAAGCCACATGGTGAAAAAAGATCCTGTGGTATCCTTTATGTAACCAGAGAGAGGTGCACCTATTATGGTTCCGGTTCCGAGTATTATCAGCCCCACACCGCTGAATATGCCAACCTTCTTCTTCGGTGCTGTTTCTGATACCGCTGTTACATAGGTGCTGTTCCAGCCAGCAGTATTCATGCCGAGGAAAAAGGCATATGGCACCAGGATAACAGTATCTAAATGGAAAATACTTATTGATATAAGGAGAAGACCTGAGATCATCATTATCAACGAAAGACCATATTTTCTCGAACCACCGAATAGTGCATTACCGATTCTTGACCAGAATATTCTCCCGGCCACTGCCCCTATGAGAAATATAGCAAGAGATATCTCGGCTATGATCACCAAAAAACCATTAGACTCCATGAAGAGTATCCAGAATGTCAGGCTTACCTGCTGCCCCCATGACAGCACTGTGCTGAACAGGCTTATCAAAAGTAATTCATGGTTCCTTGCAGTTATCAGCATATCCGACAGATATTCTCTAAAATTAAGGCTGCCTGAATAGATCCTCTCATTCTTCACGAGAATAAAGACGGTTGCAGTTGCTCCGAAAAGTACAAAGAAAGGCCATCTTATTCCGAAATATATTGCCAGCAGAGGGAGCAGGGAAACAGCAAACAGAGATCCTATCGGTACACCTGACTGCTTCAAACCCATCCTCCTCATATGATCCGGGAAATATTTTTCCATAATCAGTGAATTTGTTGATGGAGTTATGCTTCCATAACCGAGTCCAATAAGAAAGAAACCAGACAGGATCGTCTCATATGATACCGACAGCGCGCATATCAGAGAACCTATGGAAAGAAGAGCGAAAGATATCTTCACAGCCGAACGGCTTCCAAACCTGTCAACAAGTATGCCGGTAAAGAAGTTTACAGTCAGGGATCCTATGAACACCACACTTGTGATTATCCCGACCTGTTCTGCTGTGAGTGAATATGCATTTTTAATGAAGGCTGAGAGTGGAGAATAGGATGAATCCGCAAAATTGCCTAGAATCGTAAATGCGAAGGCCTGAATAACAACAGGAACCGATATGGCACGTCTCTCATATCCACTATCCATGGATATCTCCCAGGAACATTATTTGATAAGGAAACCAGAAGGACATTTAACGGATAATGACATCCTTCAAGAAAATATTAACCGCGTTTTTCCTTTAATGTCTGTTCTTGTGATTTTACCAAAATTCAAATTAGATACAGCGCAAAGCACTGAATTGAATCGATTCAGGTCAACAATTGCACGGTTATTAAAAGATATTCAATATCCGGTATCGAAAATTAAAAAAGGTTCATATAAATACTGCCAATGTTGTACTATGACACTCAACCCTGATCTCATGAACAGGACAACAGAGATGCTCAAAATGCTAGGCCTATCATCCTACGAAGCTCAGGGATATGCCGCTCTCGTTTATCACGGCGTCGCCAATGCGGACACAGTTGCGGACACAGCCAATATTCCCAGGACATCCGCCTATAAGGTTATGGAATCACTTGTTTCAAAGGGTCTTGCAAAAGAGACAGAGGGGAGGCCAAGGATGTTCAAGCCTGAGGACATGGATCTAGTCAAGAGAACATACGAAAAGAAGCTTAACGATCTCTTTCTGGACCTGAAAAGTCTGCAGGATCTCCTTCCTTCCAAGGGAGAACCTCAGCTGATATACACAATATACGGATCAGAAAAGGTGATGGATAAGCTGAAGGAGATGTTCAACCTCACCGAGAAGGAAATTTATGTCTGCACTCCAAGAGTCAGGGAGATAAGGACTGAACTTAAGAAGAACATTGAAAATGCCATTAAGCGTGGGATTAATGTGGTCTTTGTGGTCCCGCCCAATAAGAGGGTGCCCGAGAACGTCACCGTATTCATGAAGGACGGCTTGATATCAACGGATGTTGTGAGTGATCAGAGAAGGGCTATGATTGCCGGCCCGGATCTTGATGCTTGCGGCTACTCAGACAACCCCGCACTTGCAATGCATGTTTATCAGTTCATTAACCTGCTTGTAAATTCCAATCCTCCCGGATCATCCAGTATATAACATTCATAGGTTATGCAATAGACAAGTGTAGAAACTTGCAAATGTAATTATTGGCTGATAATATTCCGGGCATGAATGAGCAGATTAACTGAGAGAAATCTTATAGGTGGGCACGTATCGACTGCAGGAGGCATATCCAAATCACCAGATCGGGCAGCTGTATTCGCTTTCAGGACATTTCAGATCTTTTCAAAGAATCAGATGCAGTGGAAGGCTAAAGCATTACCAGATGATGAGGTAAATGCCTTCAGGAATAGCGTGAGGGCACACAAACAGGAGAAACTTATGAGCCA
Organism: Thermoplasmata archaeon; assembly: GCA_021850505.1. The sequence continues at coordinate 5,437 of JAJZLW010000062.1, read as the reverse complement.
TGCATCTTACCTGCTAAACCTTGGGAGCAATTCAGCGGAAATGCATACTAAGGTTTCAGATGCATTGACAATAGAACTGCAGCGGGCAAATGCACTTTCAATTGATTATTTGGTATTGCATCCGGGTTCATTTTCAGGTTCATCTGAAAATGTTGCGATGTCTCATATGTCAGAAATATTGAATACTGTGTTACCAGAATCGGAAATGACAAAAATATTGATTGAGACATCGGCTGGGCAGGGATCCACATTACCCTACAAATTTGAACAGATTGCACAGATATTTGATCCGATCGCTGAAAGGAAAAAGATTGGAGTATGCTTCGATACATGCCACGTATTTGCTGCTGGTTACGATATAAAAAGCAGTACTGGATACGAGGAAACAATGGACAGGTTCAATTCAATCGTTGGGTTGCAATACCTGATGGGTTTCCACCTCAATGATTCAAAGAAGGAGATGGGAAGCAGGGTTGACAGGCATGAACAGATTGGTTCCGGTCAACTGGGAATAGATGGTGTTTCAAATTTTATCAATGATCCAAGGTTCTTTGAATTGCCAATGGTCCTTGAAACACCAAAGGGTGAGGACGGTTATATGGATGATCTCGCTGTAATGGAAAAAGCGATGAGGTGATCGAATTGGAAGCAAAGGCATTTAAACCATATGTTTTCTCCTCAAAGGCCGATAAATTCTGGTCACCTCCATTCGATGTCGTTACACCAGAGCAGGAGGTGGACCTCAAGAAAAACAGTTTCAACATCACACATATTACTCTGCCCCGGGGCCAGAATGGTATTGAAGACTCATCCAAAAAATTCGATGAATGGGTCCGGGATGGAATCCTTTCTCAGACCCAGAAAGACAGCATAATTCTCCTTGTCCAGGAATTCAATCATCATGGCTCAGCGATGCAAAGATTTGGCATAATTTTACTTGTAAGAGTGAATCCAGATGATGGTTCAATAAAGCCACATGAAATGACATTCAGCGGACCTAAGAAAAACCGTGTAGATCTTATGAGCGCAACCGGTCTGCAGCCTGAACCTATATTCCTTGTTGTCCCCGAACCAGAGCTCCCCACCGCGGTTAAGAATATAACTGGTACTATGGATCCCTCCAGCATATTCGAGGAGCCATCCGGCGTCATAAACAGATCTTATATCGTGAAAGATGAAATTGACAAAAACAGGATCCTCTCCCTTCTGAAAAACAGGATTTCAATTGTCGCCGACGGCCACCACAGACTAGGTGCTATAAGAGAGATAGCAGTTGCCAAGGGCGACGGGTGGAACTATGCGATGGCTTATGTCGTATCATCAGAGGACAGGGCCCTTCTCATAGGCGGTATTCACCGTGTTGTTATGTCGAAAATTGAGCCTGAAACCATCCTAACCAGATTACAGGAGTCATTCTCTGTGAAAATGGAAGACAGATGGGACGAAAAGAGTATATGCATTGTCACAGGTAAAGGGTATATCAATCTCTCTTTACCGATTGAAGCAAAACCAGATCTGAAACAAAGAATGGTTGAAGATCCAGGCGCTTTCATTCGCGAGGAGATACTGAAAAAAGTATGTTTTTTTGACGATAGCTCTATTGAAAAATCTGTTCTTTATCTGCATGATATTGAATATGTTAAAAGTATGGTTGAAAGTGGTAAGGCACCTTTTGCTGTTCTAATGCCAGACTGGGATAAGGACAGATTTGTAAAAATAGTCAGCTCTGGTAAGAAATTAAGTCAGAAATCAACATTCTTCTATCCGAAACCACCTTCGGGTATTGCTATATATAGACCATAAATCGCCGCTGTAGCTCAGCAGGTAGAGCAGCTGATTCGTAATCAGCAGGTCGGGGGTTCAAATCCCTCCAGCGGCTTATCTTAGAGAAAATAAAGTTTTTAGACTGAGATGATTGATTTCCTCCCTGCGGTGAACTCTTACTGGTTTACCTCCTGTAAATACCTTTGATGAGATGTTGAGATTCTAAATAACACCCCTCTGTGATTTCCTGAAAAGACATATTACGTATTATTGTCACCGGTGAACGTCATTACTATAATGCTGCATCTGCTTAAGCCCTGTGACAGGGAATTATCCCTTATCCTCACATGGAATTTGAATTCATTTAAGGAGATTCCAACCCAAGTAAGCACTTTTATGCTAGTTACTAAAACAAGTGAAATCAATGCAGATTCAAATCATCGAGAAGGCAGCAAAGATTTATAGAATGTAGGTATGTATGTGTATCTACATATGTCAACTAAAAACATTGCACTCAGAGAAGACGTATACAAAAAATTGAAAGAGGTAAAAGCGCCAGATGAGAGCTTTAGTGATGCAATAGAAGAGTTGTTGAAGAGAAAGGGAAGTCTCTTGCCTCTTTGGGGCTCATTATCTAAATCTGAGGCCTTGGACCTGATTGAGACAGACTTAAAGGCAATTAGAAATGGAGCCAAGATTAGGGTATGATTCTTTTCGACACTTCAGCCATAATAGATTTCCTAAAAGGTGGAGTGAAAACCAAGTCTATTGTTGAGGAAATAGAGAGTAATCGAGAGAGCGTATACACTACAGTAATTTCTCAATATGAACTACTTACCCCAGTATATCACAAGAGAATGAAAGTTGAGGAGAGGAATATTAGGGCTTTTCTTAGGCAATCTATTGTATTTCCACTAGATCCGAATTCTGCGGAAAAGGCATCTCGCATCATGGGAAGTCTATATAAGCTAGGTCTTCCAATTAATGCACTTGATACCATGATAGCCGGCATTGCGATCGAAACAGGGACAGATAAAATAGCTACACTTGATCGAGATTTTATGCAGATTGCAAAGGTTACCGACCTTGACATAATAATCATATGAAACTTCAGCTGGAGTAACCTGATGTGTTATTACTAAATCCTGAATCTGAACCTTTCAGGATATAAAAAATCTCCAAACAAATCATTTTTTCTTCTCTAAAGACGCATATGTTTGTAATTCGTAATCAGCAGGTCTGGAGTTCAAATCTATCCAGCGTTTTTCATTAGAGGTGATGAGTTCTAGAAAACTGTGTAAAGAATATCCAAACTCAAAAGGATTCTTACTACCTGCGGGCAATCTTAATCTGAATTTTGAAGTTTATTGTGGCATTATACGGTACACCAACAATTAGACAACTAGTTAAGGCGTTTATTTGGCTTTTGTTTGTTGTGATAGTTAAAATCCAAACTGGTTTTTTGAACGATTGTAAACATGATGTTAGATTCCTTATGTCATTTTATATGCCTCGATTTGTTACGTAAAGATAATAAGTATAAAAATAGACTACGATTTAATACTACTAGGATATATGTAATAGATGAGCGAGAAGGTTACAGTGTCAGCCAAAGTTAGCAAAGAACTTTTAAAGGAAGCAAAAGAAAGAAAAATCGACATCTCCTCTACAATTAGAAAGAGTCTGGAAGAGGCGATCAATCAAAGAAAAATCGAAGAACTTATACATCTAATGCAAGAGGTAAAGCCCTTGTTAAAAAAAGTGGGGAAGCATAATTGGATAAACACAATAAGAGAGGATCGCGATTCCAGATGAAAGTTTATGACGCTTCTGCAATTTTGAATTTGTTGGAAGAAGGCATTCTGCCCAATTTCCATGATTCAAGTACGATTACCCTTGCCATTTTCGAGATAGGAAATGCAGTGTGGAAACATGTCCATCTCACAAAGAAATTGAGCCAGCATGAGGGAGAAATAATAATCCATTCAGCTACTAAAATGATAGAAAAAATGTTTCTAATGAATATAGAAGCCATTGATGCATGGAAACTTGCAATCAAAGAGGGATTGACATACTATGATTCATCCTATTTGCAGGCTGCTCTTTCATCAAAGTCAGAGTTGATCACCGATGATAAAAGGCTCCGCGACAGAGCTAAAAAATATGTGAAATTATCGAGTTCTGTTTGATCATTTATCAATTTTGTAACTAATTTAACAAGAAATCTCCAACTTTCTCAGAGCATACAATCACGGTGGAAAAACAGTCTAAAAAGAGTATGGTGTATAGAAGGCTCTTCGAATCTCAATTATGAAGGTAATGTCAAATGATGCACGATTCACAATGCCTTATTGTGGGAAAAAGGAGACAATTTTGTGATTTGTAGAAAAAAATCAGTCGATTAACTGAATGATTGAAGTAAAATATTCAAAAGCCAATAATTCCTCAAAAATAATGACAAAATGAAATCGACGAAAGTTGATGGAAAAAGTGCATTCTGTGGAATTCGTGGTTTCAGTAATACAGAAAAAACTTTACAAGTACGTTTCTATTTAGTTACCCAGATAATCTACCAGTCTAAAAATACCCTGATAAAGGAATTGTGTGAAAGTAGTATGCCTTTGTAGTAAATGCTTCCGGCCGAGGATGATATGCTACTTTTTGATTTATAGTAATAGGGTGTCTCATGTTTCAACAACTGACGATTTTCATTATCTCCCTTGGCTTCTTTCCTGTTTTGATGTTTGATACAATCATGAGATTGTATGCAATTGCCTTTAGGCCCATTGCAGTGTCATAATCCCTATTCCTGACATACCAGATATTCTCTGTTTTCATTATCTTTTCAAGGATGGAGAACGTTCTCTATATTTCCCATCTGAGGGAATACATGGAAGCATATTCTCTCCTGAGATCAATGTCTATTCTTCGGTTCACTGACAATCTCTCAGGTACAATGCCTCTCCTCTTATTCGTGTCAATAACAGGAATGGAATGTGTGTTCTCGAAGATGTAATCATATATGTCAGAGGTATCATAAGCTGAATCTGCAAGTAAATATGCGAAATTCCTGACGGAATCCACCATTTCATGCGATACACGGGAATCATGTATGTTTCCTCTGGTCACCTTCCATTCCATAATCAGGAGGGAATCCACATCCATGGACATGTGACACTTTCGTCCATAAGACCATCCTTTTGTTGTTTTAGACCATCCTGATTCAGGATCTCTGTACTTGCCCCAGTTTTTTCTTCTAATTGCAGTTGAATACTTGCATGTGTGGATCATGAAGGAATCCAGAGCTGCACATTCCTTAATTGAATAGAGGAATGCAATCTCCCTGTTAATTGCATGTAGATCAAATAACCTTGCCCTTCTTGATAATGTCTGGAATGATGGTATCTCACGGATTCCTGTCATGACGAGATATTCCCGGTGGTTACTCAGGAATATTTCTGAGGATCTGTATGAGATACTGAATATCTGCAAAAGGATGAGAATCTTCAGTATCTGGCGATCTGTATACTTTCTTATCCTCGTATCAGGCGAAACAATATTGTCTATGATATCCATAATCAATGGGATATGCTTCTCCGGCATATCCCAAAATTTCATTCAGGTAGATAATGTTCGACAATTGTCGGACATCTCATGAAAGATGAGACACCCT
>JAJZLW010000089.1 GCA_021850505.1 Thermoplasmata archaeon | reverse complement strand
ACCAAAAAAATAAATTAACATTAGACATACAGCAGAAAGCGTTTTTGCTGAGGGCTCGTAGTCTAGCGGTATGATGTCTCCCTGACACGGAGGAGGTCACCGGTTCGAATCCGGTCGGGCCCATTCTGTATATTGGGTTATAGATAAGCCCAAAATGCAAGTTGGTTTTAACATCAATCGTCTGATTAGAATAGAACATGTAATTGTGCTAATTCGCTCTCTTGGGCACTGCATAACAAATATTAAGTAATATCCATCAATCAAGAAATTATGTTCACCTAATGAATAGAATTTCCTGGTCCCTATTTTCTAATCCCACAGTTGTTGGTTCAATAAGCATATTGACCGCAAGTTACAATATTGCCACAATATCGGTGGCAAGTGCCCCAATAAAGGCATTTCTCCATCTTAATGACTTAGAAACCACTTTGCTTACATCGGCAATATTGATCGGTGCGATATTCGGTGCATTTTCTTCTGGCGTGCTCTCTGATCGCTTCGGCAGAATTGGCATATTGACTCTGGATATGTTAACGTTCATTTTTGCCGGTATACTCAGTTCACTAGTAAACAACTACATTGAACTCTTAACCCTGAGAATAATAGTCGGAATCGGCGTCGGGATTGACTATGTAATTATATTTACATATATTGGCGAACTTGAGAAAAGTGACAAATTTAAGAACATAAGTATGGCAACAATAATGTTCTTCGCTAATTTTGGGATACTTCTTTCATACGCTATTGGGTGGTTACTTCTGCTCAAAGGAGGAGATAACGCATGGAGATACATACTTGCAAGTGGTGCCATATTCGGAACAGTTTCAATAGTAATGAGACTGGGACTAAGAGAATCAGAGTTGTGGATTGCAAAGCGATTGGGCTCCATTAGCGAAATTCTTTCGGTTATGTTTCACCCTAGAAACAGTAAACGGATTTTAAAATATTCTTCTCCATGGTTCCTTTACCAGATAGGTGATCAGAGCCTCACACTCTTTCTGCCATTAATCCTAATTCCATATCTGGCATTCTCCTTTGCCGGAGGGGCATTTGGTGCAATATTTGTTAAACTATTCACTATACCTGCATCGTTTCTTGCGATATTGCTGATTAATAGGAAGGGAAAATCTTTCCTTCAGAAATCAGGTTTTCTTATTCGAGCTCTGTTCCTAGGTTGCACGGGCTTATTATTGATTCTGGGTTATAATGTGGGGGCAATTATTATTATAGTGCTTTTGGGAATGGCGTTCTTCTTCGGGGCCATGGGTCCAGATAAAACCACAGTAATTATGCCTGCCATGGATTATCCGACTGAGATAAGGGGCACAGGACAAGGGTTTAGTGAAACAATAGGTAGAGTAGGTGGTCTTGTCGGAGTTCTTGTCTTTGGCCTTTTGATTACTGATGGACCTGGAGTTGGACTTATTTTCCTATCAGCGACATGCTTCGCAGGTTTTGCAGTTTCAATGATGACATGATTATACTGCATCAGAATGTAAAGAGCCAAAAATCAATATTGAAGTCCTGAGGAAGCTGTGTGTCCGAATAAGAGATTTTAAAATCACAACCATGGTATTCATTTGAGATTATACATCCTTTATTTTCTGCATATATTGATCCAATGATGAGCCTGTAAAATACGTCATTTAATGATATGATATGTTCGATGGAATTAGTGAATTATGGCAAATTACTCAGAATATTTAAGTACTGATATGAGCTATAAGCGGTATGGCAGATGAAACTGACGTTGAGAAAGGGGGAACTCTAGTACGAAAACTGACCCTTCATGATGCTGTCCTGTTTGGAATAGGAGCAGCAATAGGTTCTGGTATACTGTTTGCCGCTGCAGGTGGAACTGAATACGCTGGGGGAGCAGTTGTGTATTCCTGGATTGTTGCCGCAATCCTGATTGCAATTGTCACCATTCCTTATGCGGAAATATCTGCAATGGCACCGAGATCCGGCATCAGTGCTAGAATTTCATATTATTCATATGGTAACTATGGCGGTTTTATGGGTGGATGGGGCCTTCTTGTGTGGACAATAATGATACCACCGATTGAAGCGATTGCAGTTTCCACATATGCGTCCTATTACCTGCCTGCGTTAACATACATCAATTCTTCTGGGGCGATAATACTATCAATATATGGAATACTGCTATCTGTAGCACTTACGATATTTTTCGCCGTTTTGAATCTCATTGGTGTTGGTAGGTTTGGGAGATTCAACACCGCACTGACATGGTTAAAGATAGGCGCGGTCGTGATTTTCATAATAATGGTGCCGTTATATATCTTCCATCCCGGGAATTTTTCACTGAAGGCTCCATTCTTCATATCCAGCTCTGATTTCCCAGGAATATTTATTGCAATACCGGCGACGGGAATATTATTCTCATTCGGAGGGTACCGTCAGGTCGCGGATATGGCAGGAGAGATTAAAAACCCGAAGAAGAATGTACCAAGAGCCGTTATTCTCACTCTAATTATACAGAGCATACTTTACATATTAATGGCGATTGTGATTGTCGGTGCAGTTAACTTCTCTTTGGTTCCAAATTCCACCGGTCCTGGTGACTGGAGCGCTGTGGCCAACCTTGGTTCGCCATTAGCTGATCTAATGCGTGAAACGATCAATAAAACAATATTTGGCAATCCTGCTCTTGTTATTTCTGGTCTAGTCGTACTTGCCCTCCTCTTTGCGATATATTCTCCTCTTGGTACGTTTGGAACAGATCTGACCGGTGGGGCAAGGATCTTCTACGGTTATTCCAAGGAGGGATCATTGCCACCAGTTCTTGGGAAAACAAATAAAAAAGGTGCGCCTACCTACGCAATAATCGCTGCTTCCGTACTCGCTGTTATATTTGTGATACCATATCCAAGCTGGTATACCCTAGTGGATTTTGTGGTGGTCGCAGGCGCGGTGAATTTTGCTATTGTCAACGCATCTCTTCCAGTGCTGAGGAAATTATACCCTAAGATTGAAAGGCCCTTTAAGGTTCCCTCAGCCAGATTGTGGTCGGTTATTGCATTTATAGCATCATCTCTGCTGATATACTGGGCAACATATCCCGTAACTATCTATGCTCTTGGAGTTACACTCGGCGGGTCTCTAGTATTTCTATACCAGGTATTCACCTCGAAGGGGCAGAAGATCGGCCTCAAACATTCAATATGGATTCCATTCTATATCATTGGTCTGATAATACTATCATACATAGGCGGCTCACAGACCGGCGGAACGAACCTTATACCATTCCCGGACGATCTGTATGTCGTTATAATTTACGCAGTCATATTCTGGATAATTTCACAGGTATCTGCACCAAAGCAGCCACTTAGGGACCTGCACGAAATGATTGCAAATGCACCTGTTGACCCGGAAAAGTCTGTAAATCCATAATTCTTTTAACAACCATATTTTATTTTAAATTTATTTTCAACGCATATTCATTTAGATTTATTTTTGAATTTAGTGAAAACTCTTTTAAAGTCTTTTGCTCTCAATGATTTATGATATCAGGATCAGAAAACATCGTGGTAATTGGCGGCGGAAGCACTGGCACAAGCATTGCTTACAACCTTGCGGTTTCTGGAAAGAAAGTCTCTCTGATTGACCGTGGAACTGTTGCTTCCGGAAACACCGGAAAATCAAGTGCTTTGATCAGGACCCATTACAGTAATCCTTTAATTGCATCCATGTCAATATATTCTCAGAAGATCATCAGCAATTTTGAATCTATTGGATATTCTGGATTCACAAAGACAGGGATGATATTCCCATTCAGTGAGAAATATTCAGACGTTGCTGCGGAAAACGTAAGAATGCTCCAGGAACTTGGCGCGAATGAATCAGTAATTAAGGCAGAAGAAATAAAACAATATTTTCCTGATTCTGAAATTGATGACTTCGGTTTTGTTGCATTCGAACCTGATAGTGGTTATGCAGACCCGGTTTCAACGGCCAATTCATTCGCATCAAAGGCTAAAGAGCTGGGTGCAGAAATACTGACAGGAAAAGCTGTTGAGAGCGTCGAAAGTGATGGACGGGGGCCATTTCTTAAATTCAAGGACGGCAGGATGATGAGGGCGACAAAGATAGTCCTCGCAACTAACGTCTGGACCAACGATCTTTTGGAAAGATCAGGGATATCAAGTAATAAGAGACTGCCAATCTCTGCTTCCCTGCATTCTGTCATATACCTAAAAAGACCTGATGTTTACAGGGGAATAAAACCAACACTCTGGGATCCACCAAATCTGTCCTATTACAAGATGGAGGGTGAAACAGTTACAGCATTAGGCAGCCTGGATCCGGAAATAGATGCGAAACCAATTGACGTTCATTCAGTGATTCCGGAGACCGCACCAGATGAATATGTTGAGGATTATGTTGGAAAAATAATGAAGAGGCTTCCTGGCATGAAAGATGCTGTACCGTACGCTACAGTAACAGGGCTTTACGATATGACTCCGGATGGCCAGGCAATAATTGACGATCTTTCGCCTCTTGGACTAGACAATGTGTATGTATGTGCCGGCTTGAGCGGACACGGCTTCAAGTTATCGCCTGCTTACGGCAGAATTGTATCTGATATGCTAAACGGCATAGACCCTGATTCGGCTAAATTTAACTGGAAGACGTTTTCAGCAGACCGTTTTAAAACGGGTAAATTGATTAAATCCAGGTATGATGAGATTGGAACGATATATTGATATTTTTAAAAATGCATGCCACTTCCGCTTTTCTTGTATGCAAGGAGTCTTGCGATATTATTCCACCCAAAATATAAAGATTTATTCAGAATGAACATTTTACCTTTAACATGGCTAAAACGGGCAACAAGGGGAAGAAACGGTCGTCGAGTAAAAAGAGTGATATTGGGTTCAGCATCGAAAACATGGATAGAAAGGTCGATCCGCTTGTTGATTTCTATTCCTATGCAAATGGTTCCTGGATCAGAAAAAATGAAGTTCCTGACGACAAGGTTTCCCTTGGGTCTTTTGTACAGTTGCTTGAAAAGAACCAGTTCGCCCTCAAAGCTATACTGGAGAGATGCTCTGAGGACAGCGAAAAGAGAACAAGGTTCGAAAAAATGTGCGGTGACTTTTATTATTCCATGATGGATGTTGAACGAATTGAAAAAAGCGGAATCAAACCGGTCTTACCATATCTAAAGAAAGTTTCATCGGTGAAATCACGTGAGGACATATCCAGCCTTATCGCTTATTTTGATCTACTCGGTATTCCTACTTTCATCGGAAGTGCAATGGGATTTGTTCCAAGGAAATCCATGCCAGATAAAAAAGACAGCTCGGTTTACGCATTATATCTGAATCAGGGGGGATTATCGCTTCCCGACAGGGACTATTATCTTTCACCTTACTTTTCAGAGATGGTGAAGAAATACAAGGATCATATAACCAGGATGTTTATTCTCTTCGGAGATGATAAAAAAAGCGCGGATGAGTCAGCGGAGGCAGTGCTTACTATAGAAAAAGACCTCGCCGAAAAAAGCCGTAGCAGGGCCGACCTCAGAGATCAGGAGAAAAATTACAATAAGATGAGCTTAAAAGAAATAAGCAAAAAATACAAGGGGTTGGATTTTGACAGGTATATTTATGAGGTTGATCTGCCGCCTGTGAAATACGCAATAGTTGGACAACCTGAATTTTTGACCGAAGTTTCCAGTATTCTCACGAAAGCTGATCTTAATGATCTGAAGGCTTATTTCAGATGGAAAGTGATTAACTATTTTGCTCCCTACCTTAATGAAAAGATAGAGAAGGAAAACTTTGACTTCTTCAAGAAGGAACTGCTTGGTCAGAAGCGCCAGGAACCAAGGTGGAAGAGAGCTATTGTCCTTGTAGATTCTCTAATCGGAGAAGCTCTTGGTTCTCTGTTCATAGACGAATATTTTTCTGATGAAACCAGAAGAAGAATGAACGAAATGCTTGAAGATATAAAGGGAGTTTTCAGGGAGAGACTTGAAAAGAATACCTGGATGACAGAAAAGACTAAGAAAAGGGCACTTGCAAAATTCTCGAAATTCCGCGCAAAAATAGGCCATCCCGCCAGGTTTAAGGAATACAAGGGATTGAGGATAAAACGGGACGATCTGATTGGTAACATAACAAGAAGCACGATGCTTGAAATTAGAAGACAGATTAACAGGGTTGGGGAACCTGTAGACAGAGAGGAATGGATGATGACTCCTCCAACAGTCAATGCATATTTCAACCCTAGCGGAAATGAGATCGTTTTCCCGGCAGGCATCATTCAACCCCCTTTCTTTGATCCTACTATGGACGATGCGGTGAACTACGGGGGAATCGGTGGTGTCATTGCACACGAGATTACGCATGGATTTGACGACCAGGGAAGGCAGTTTGACGAGGATGGAAACTTACAGAACTGGTGGAGCCATACTGATCTCAGGCACTTCAATGAGGCAGCGGACAAGGTAGTAAATCTTTACGGAAGCCTGGAGCCAATAAAGGGTTTTAAGGTGAATGGTAAGCTTACACTCGGAGAGAATATAGCCGACCTTGGTGCTGTAAGACTGGCATTTGAGGCACTCAAACGACATCTGAAAAAACATCCGGAGCTGAATAAGAAGATAGATGGCCTAACCCCTGAACAGAGATTCTTTATCTCATGGGCAAACGTATGGAGGGGAAATATAAGAGAAGGTGAGATCAAGAGACGCGTTTTGGTTGATCCACATTCTCCTGCAAAGTTCCGGGGCTCTGTCCCGGTGATTAACCACCCAGATTTTGAAGTTACTTTCGGTGGAAAGAGCTCCGGCCGGGAAAAGATCGGCGTCTGGTAAAAACTAAAATCTTGGATATCAAGGTTAAATTATAACCTTATCAATTATTTCAAATTGGTATTAAAAAATAATTACCAATATTTAGATACCGCGAATAACTTCTATCTCAGTGAAGCATTATCATAGTTGTCATACATGCGGTGGATCAGGTATTGTCCATGACTCCCGCGGACTGGGAGAAATCTGCCCTGCATGCGACGGGAAGGGGTTTGTCCTATACATAAAGGATACATCAGATCAGAAAAGCCCGTTCCTGAGGGTTGTTGTTATTGCGGCAATCGTCTTAGTCTTATTCTATTCCCTTTTCATCATTTATGTTACATTAGAAAGAGTCAGCTTTACCGCATCTGTCATAATTCTATTTATTGGACATGCGGTTCTGGCAGTATCTCTTATCATGTACCTTTTATTCAAGGCAATGAGTGAAAAATAATTTATCATAAGCTTCTAATTGATGGAGAAATCTAATGATTGTAATTTCCCTTATCTAATTCGCAGATATTTTTAACCGGTATGAAGTGGCAGACAAAAAACGGGAGTGATAATCTTTATTGGTGTTTTTCATTACGGCACTATCGGTCTTGTATAACGAGGCTGTCTGTAAACACAGATTAGTGTAATGGAGGTAATAAATACTGGAAAATGAACGCAGAACTATAGGACTGGGTGCGATTTTTCAATATTTTGGATCTGCCTCCACGCTTATTGGAGGAGTCATATTTTACATATATATAGTAAAATACTTCACGCCGACTCTCTTTGCAACAGTTGGCATACTGCAGGCGGTTCTTGGTCTTGTTACAACTGTGTTCACGTTCGGGATGAGCCAGACTGTTCAGCATTTTATAGCCCATCACGTGGCAAGAGGCGAGAAAGATTTAGTGAGATCCCTTATCTCAAGAACTTTTTTTCTTGTATTTATTCTAGGAATAGGCTCATTCCTGACAATCTATTTCCTTTCACCGGTTCTTTTGAAGTTTTTCCTTCATGCAACCGGCACAAGCCAGATCATCTCGGAAAATAAAGCAGTTGTTTTTCTCGCATTCGCATCCTCTGGCTACATTGCATCGTCGATTGTGAACAGCATGATACTTGGTTTCCAGAGGTTCAGGGCCAATGGTGTTCTTGTAATACTTAATGCGATTGCATCCTACGGTCTTGCAGCATATCTTGTAATGATATACGGAGACCCACAGGCCGTAACTGCTGGATGGGCAATTGCATATTACACGATGCTTATTCTCAATCTAATAGTTCTTGCAAGAACCGTGAGGAAACATGGCACGACAGTTGGAAGGAGCATGGATTTCCGACCCGTTTTCAAGTATACGATACCGATCCTGCTATCAGCTGTTGTATCATTCAGCTCAGTTTATGCAGATAGGCTGATCGTGGCCGGACTTATTAACCAGGAAATATTTGCAGTTTACAGTTTTGCGTTATTGATAACATCTAGCGTAGCCTTTTTTGTTTCGCCAATTAACAACATATTACTGCCTAAATTTTCAGAATATTTCTCAATAAATGAAGGCGATAGCATTAAAAGGGGTATAAGGCTCACAACGAATGTCGTCACATTTATATACACACCGATTGCCCTTTGGATAGCAGTTCTCGGTGCACCGATAATACTTGTGCTTGGTGATGCAAGTTATATCGGGGGTGCCCTGCCGCTGGCAATAATACTTATCGTATCTGCTGTATTTATATCTCAGGGGGTACTTGTCCAGGGTTTGCAGGGCATCCGGGTGACTTCAATTTTTATCCTGTCGAGCGGACTGTCTCTCCTTGCCAACCTGATACTGTCCTTCCTGCTCATTCCGAGGTATGCACTGATAGGTGCATCAATAGGATATTCCTCGGTTACTGTGATAAATTTCATGGTCATATATTATTTCGCGAGAAAGTTCAGGATCGTGTCATATGATCTGCTAACGATGACAAAAATCTGGGCTTCGTCAATCGCAGTATTTGTCTCAATTTTCCTTTTCAACAGGTTTGCCCTGCCTCTTCAACCATTCAGCAGTTTACTTTCCGGCATACCTGAATTGTTAGTTTATGGTTTCTACCTTGTTATCTATATATTGCTGGGTCTCCTGGTATACGCTCTTGCCATCAGAATAACAAAGGCTATGAATGGAGAATCACTCGATTTCTTTTACACTTTTGTCCCAGATAGCCTCAAGTTTACAAGGAGGATTGTTTTCTTTTTGTTTGTGGGAGAAGACAGGTTCAGTATGCCATCACACATGGCAGGAAAACGCTGATCACGGAGACTGCCTGTAATCACCGATCTGCTTGAATATCTCCTCGTATGCATCCTCGCTTTCGGTCACTGGAGCATTGTCAGAAACAACCTTGCTGATGATATCCCTTTTAAAACGCCACTGGTTGATTCGCCATGTCTTGCCCTTCACTATGCTTATCTCCTCCTTATACGGCTCAAGAAATCCATACTCTTCAAGATTGTAAAAAACATCCCTCTCTGCACTGGACAGAACATTGTCAAGAACGTAGTCCTCGTAGCCGAAGAATGAAAGGACAAAATCGCAGAGCTCTTCCACATCACTCTGCGGCATACCCTTGCTTCCATAAGCTTTATCGAGGGCTCTGATGAACAGTTCCCTCGTCAGAACGGGCATAGACAATCACGCGCACTATATTTTCATTGATAATAAGTTTTTTCTTGAAATATCCCTGAATTTTATAACTGAGGACACGCTTTCTATATAATACAGTTTTTAAAGGAAAAATTGTTAAAAAGATTTTTTCGAAAAAAATTATAAATGGATTGTAATAAAGATTGGATGGGCAAGAAAATTGTAATCGCCGGAGGGACCGGCTTTATTGGTTCACACTTGATAAAACAGTTGAAAATGGGCGATTATGACATATATGTCCTGACAAGGAAGGCAGTTTCAGATGAAAATTCCGGTGTTAAATATGTAACATGGAATCCAGGTTCCGATCCGGATGAGAATCTTCTTTCCGTTATTTCCGGTTCATATGCAGTTATAAATCTTGCTGGGGCAAGCATCAGCAAGCGCTGGTCAGCGTCTTATAAAAATGAAATGTTTGAGAGCCGGATCAACAGCACATTCACAATAGTTTCTGCGATAAATGCCGCCAAAGAACCTCCACTTTCTGTTGTGAATGCGTCTGCAATAGGTTATTATGGCGACCGCGGCTCGGAGACTCTTTCCGAAGAGAGTCAGCCGGGAAACGATTTTTTAAGCAGACTCGCTGTAGGGTGGGAAGAAGAGTCAAAGAAACTCAACAACTATATTACAAGGCTCATAACTATTAGATTTGGTGTTGTCCTGGGATCAGATGGCGGTGCATTTCCTGAGTTATACTCCCTTGCTGTAAAAGGAAGGGGAGCAAGTTATGGAAATCTTGATAACTGGCTCTCCTGGATACATGTTGATGATCTCTGTGATGCAATAATTTTCCTTATTGAGAAGACAGATTATTTTGGAGTGTTCAACGGAGTTTCCCCAAATCCAGTTAAGAAGGATGAACTGCAGAATATACTCGCAGAAGCAACAGGAAAACCACTGAAGCTTAAAGCGCCCAAGTTTGCCATAAAACTTGTCGGCGGTGAGGGTGCGGTGGATGCACTATTCAGCAGCCAGTTTGTGGTACCACAGAAACTGATAGAGGCGGGATTCAAATTTCGCCATGAGGATATCAAAGAGACTGTCAATTCACTTGTTTCTCAAATGAAAAAATAGGATATATTAATCAGAGTAATCAAAAATTCAGCCCAGGGATTTAAATACATTTTTAAATAGTGCTTTAATCGCGGATAGTGGTTAACGTTGCAATACTGCTTGCAGCAATGGGCATAACTGTTCTTGAAATGTCTGAGGCCACGGCAGTAGGGATGGCACTATATGCCGAATCAAAGAGGGCTGCAATATACCTTGCTGTTACACTCGGTGTCCTGACGATTTTTATACCAACAGCCTTTATCGGGAAATACATTGCGCTTCTTCCTATATTGTATGTCAGACTTATCTCTGCAGTCCTGTTGCTTTATTTCGGAATCCGTCTTATAAGGAGTTCCCGTAGATCGGTCAAGTTCACTCTGGGCATAAAGAGTTCGCACAAAGAGGAAAAAAATGAAACACAGGAACTCCTCTATACTGCTTATTCTGTCGGGCTGGTTGAGGCATTCGAGGCTGCAATTGTACTGGTGGCTCTTTATCCGAACGGTTACTTTTCAACCATAACCGGTCTCCTTTTAGGTATCATTATTGTTGTGATTGCGGCTGTAATTCTGCAATCCCAGATTAGGAAGGTGAAGCAGGCAAGCATGAAGATTGCTGTATCAGCATTATTGCTGACATTTTCATCATTCTGGTTCATCGAGGCTTTCCGGAATATAAATGATCTTTTCCTTATACCTCTTTTTATTCTGTTCTTCGCGATTGTATATCTGATTGCGCACTGGAATCTCACAATTGGTCCAGGAAGATCGACTGCCGAAAAGGAATAAATGATCTATCCAATAATTTAATATTAAAGTTTATCCTTTTACACGAATGAAGAGAGAGCATGCAGCAGGCGTTTTGATCTTTATCGGTACCTTTGTTTTTCTGGTCGCTATGATTGTAGCAGAGGCAAAATATCCAAACTATTCAATTGCGAACAATTATATCAGCGACCTTGGTGTTGGATCCACAGCCTATATTTTTAACAGCACCATAATTTTATTCGGCGTTTTTCTGATAATAGGTGCAGTTCTGATAGCGTCTAACCAGAGGAAATCTGTTTTCCCGTACCTGCTGATAATAGCTGCAATAGGCGCCATTATGGTAGGTACTTTTCCAGAAAATACGGGTTCACTGCATTCGGTGGGGGCCTACATTACGTTCCTATTTGCGGCAATAGCGGCAATTGTTGGCGTATCATGGATCAAATCGCCATTCCGCTTCCTGTCGCTGGCAGTTGGCCTGTTCATTGCAGCTGCAATATTTCTCTACATAGAGAAAATGTACCTTGGCATAGGCGTGGGCGGTATGGAGAGAATGATAGTCGATCCTGCTCTTTTCTGGGGGCTGGGGCTGTCCTCATATCTCATGGGCATGCCCGATACCAAAAAATAAAAATTATATCTTATCCAATTAGTTCCTGCTGCAATA
>JAJZLW010000029.1 GCA_021850505.1 Thermoplasmata archaeon | reverse complement strand
ACTGTATATCTTTCCCCACTGATGTATTCACATGGACATCAGCGCCCTGTGATACGATAAAACCAATCTCCTTATCGAGTGTATCCTGCGGTAGCCTGTACCTTGGTATCCCGGTCTTCATGAATCCGCCAAGTTCAGGTAGCGCCTCATATATAGTGACATGAACGCCCTGGACAAGAAGATAATATGCAAGTGTCAAACCAGTTGGGCCCCCGCCTATGACGGCCACCTTCTTGTTAAGGAAGTTCTTCTTTGGGACCTTTATTATCTGGCTGTAATCATCAAATTTATCCGCTGCAAACCTTTTCAGATGCCTTATCGCAATCGGGCCACCCTCATCGTATAATACGCAGATATCCTCGCACATGTGTGTGCAGACACGACCAATTATTGCAGGAAATGGAAGGTTCTCAAAGACTATCCTGACTGTTTCAGCTGGATCGCCGACGGCTGTGCTCTTAATGTAACCGCCGATGTCAAGGCTTGCAGGACACGCCTGCGTGCAGATATTGCAACCGATGCACCTGCTCGCTTCAGATGTACCCTGTTCATCCGTATACTCCACGAGGGGCTCTATCTTGAAACTTTTGATCCTTTCCTTTGGGTCGGCATGGTCGATCTTCACTCTTTCAAAATTAAGCATCGGTTGAATCTTTATGCATACAAATTTAATAAACATTTTTCGTATTTTAGCGCTAAAATCCAGAAATCGGAATATGTTCTCTTTTTGAAAAAATAATTCTATTTTAAAAGCTTCACTGGCCCAAACCCGATCAACATTACAATGAAACGAATCGGCAGGAAAATTCACTACAGTTTTGTCCTGAATAATATTTATACCGAGTAATTGAAGATAATAACCTTCTTCTGCACACCAGATGACAATAGCACCCAGATGAGTTTGAAACACCGAATTCGAAAGGACGTTAAAGCATTCACATTGTTAATCTATCAGAAACAGTATTTTCGTGATATTCAGGTGAGGCAATCTCATGACGAGCATATTGATTTCTCAAAGAATCAGGAAATTTCTATGCTTACAGTATTGAACAACATTTAAGATTGTAATGACGATCAATTAAGATGAAATGGATAACTAGAAAAAACGCAAAAGTCGACAGGATAGCATGCCCGTGGCTGATAAAGCATTTTGTTGATAGAGATGCTGAGTTTCTGTTTGTGCCCGGAGAGGAGGTATTGAAGATTGCCAAAACGGAGAACGCGATACCATTCGATACCCCCGGAGCTGAACTTTTCCATTTCAAGGACAAGGACTATGAATATGTTACATTTGACTCGATAATGAGGAAATACAGGATTGAGGATTCCGCACTTAACTGTCTTGCAAGCATAGTCAGGGGTGCAGATGCCAGGATACCTGATGCACCGATGGAATCAGCTGGCCTTGAGGCTGCAGCACTTGGCTTCAGAAAGATATCTGCAGATGATTATGAAAACATAAAACTGCAATTCCCACTCTACGACGCATTATATGCATATTGCAGAGAAAAGTCAACCCGGAAGGATCTGCTTGAACTCTCCGGGAAATGATGCTGCCTGATAACTTAAGTGGTTAACTAAGAGGTTCAGTAAAAATAGCTGGGCGATTTTCTGGATAGCTATCAAAATGGGAGGAATTGGCTTCATTGAACGACATTAATAAGCGAATAACCTGACATGGATCTCATGTGAATTTTCAGATTAACAGGATCAGTGATTCGGATCAATAAAAATAAGACTGAGGGATTAAAACATGGCCAGGACCAAATATCCAGATCATACTGGAGCAAACTGAACCTTGCGGGAATAAGAAAACCAATATTTACCGCAACATTGAATGTGTATTGAAACAATTAAAAAGGAAGATAATGAAACCCATTCCAGATAGGGACTACAGCACATGAACTCGCCCCGTGCATAGTCAGTTCATTCACTTAATGCTTTTATTGCAGAAATTAACGAAAAAGTGATTCCTCTAATTAATTTACAGAAGAGATTCTCCTGGTTTTTTAGATGGTTTTGGGATTAATGAAACCGCACTTTTTATCTTTTTCACTGATCCTGTAAATGAGAGAAAATGGTCCGGGAATCTATGATTAGGTGCTTTTTCGGGATACCTGTGGATAATTCAGAAGAAATAAGGGAAATTCAGGATATGTTCGCTGATTCGCCTTTCAGGATGACAGGTGTCCAGAATCTTCACATGACCATTCTTTTCCTCGGTGACAGGGAGAAGTCGGATGTCGATGCCATCATTTCCAGAATGAAAGAGGCGAAATTCAACACTCCTGCAGTTATTTTGCAGTCAATAATTGGACTTCCCAGGAATTCACGTGCCACTGTGCTGGCGCTGTCTGTTAGCGGGAATGGACTGACCGATATTTACAACAGAGTCTCAGAAATTTCACACCATATCGACATCAGGGGTTTCCTGCCTCATATCACAATAGGCAGATCCAGGAGACCAGTTTCATTGAACAGATCTTGGATTGAAAAAAGATTCGATATTAAATTGAAAGTCAGCAGGGTTTCATTCATAAGAAGCGACCTGACTCCTGATGGCCCTGTGTATACTGACCTCTGTTCAAATTATTTTATGTAATCCATCTTCCCTGTTTCATCAGCCTTCTCTTTCTGCTTGAGGAGATCCTCGTTTTCAAATTCTATTGCATAAAGACCGGAGACTGGTATCATCCTGAGGAGGCTCTTGGAATTGTTCTTTACCCTGAAAACGACTGCCCCCTCTTCTCCCAAAACAGTATAGCCTACGTATTCCCCCTCCGTGATCATCGGATCATCCCCACCGCTCGCTGATATAACTTTGTACTTACCGCCCTTCTTAATCTCTATCATGTCCATATTTATTCCCAGCCCTTTCAGTAACTTTGAAATTTCATTCAAGATACAACGGCAATCTATGGCAAGCACTTTAAAAATACTTTTCCTTCAGATCCAGTAACAACCAAGAAGGTAGATGTTTAATTGCTCACATAAGACAATAAATTAAGGACAAGGCCAAATGATTAACTGGCCATCCTGCATATAAAGGTAGCAGGAATCTATTCAGTAATTACAATCTAAAAATTTCCATTGGATCTGGAGTGGCGGTTCTTGTTTGAATATGAGTTTGATCTTCTCTGGCCGCTGTTCCTGTTGAATCTCTGCTGATGGAAATCTCCCTGCCTCTGCGGCCTGGAACCATGCTCAATGTTCTTGAAAGCGGGTGTGTCAAATTTACTTTCATCAAGATATACTGGGCGCATTCTAACGGACACGGAATCTTCGATATCCCTGATTATATACTCCTCTTCTGGAATTACGATCGAGAATGCCTGGCCATCTGCCCCCATACGGGCAGATCTTCCAACCCTGTGCACGTAAACATATGGATCCAGAGGAGTATCATAGTTTATGATATGCGATATTTCCCTGATATCAAGACCTCTTGCGGCAACATTTGTCGCAACGAGGAACTGTGTTCCCTGCCTGAATTCCTGCATGGATTTTTCCCGCTGCGCCTGGCTCATGTCGCCGTGGATAGCTGTAACACTGTATCCCTGCCTGGTGAGTGCCCTGTAAAGGTAGTCTGCATTTCTCTTTGTGTCGGAAAATATTATGGCCTTTCTCGGCTTGAATGTTTCAATGTATGCGAATAATGTTCTCAGCTTGTGGGATCTTTCTGATATTGAATAGCTGTGCGAGATGCTCTCAACTGTGAGCTCCTGGTCGTGGCTTATCTCAATGAACTGCGGGTTGTGCATGTACCGATCGGAAAGACCGGATATCCTTGGCGGTATTGTAGCCGAGAAGAGCATGACCTGTTTCTCCCTTCCCGATTTCTTTATTATGAATTCAACATCGTCTATGAATCCCATATCAAGCATCATGTCAGCCTCGTCAAGAACAAGATGCTTCACATTCGAAAGATCGAGTTCCTCTCTCTCCATTAGATCGATGATCCTGCCGGGTGTTCCAATGACTATCTGCGGCCTTCTCCTGAGATGATCTATCTGGACGTTGATCGATGCCCCACCATAAACGAGAGCGCCCTTGATTCCGCTTCCAAGCGATATCTTCTTCATGACGTTGAAGACCTGCATTGCAAGTTCCCTTGTCGGAACAACAACAAGTGCGGCTATCCGGTCAGTTGGCTTGAGCATCTGTATGATCGGTATGAGGAATGCACCTGTCTTCCCGGTTCCGGTCTTAGACTTAACTATGACATCCTTGCCCTTGAACACATACGGTATTGTCTGTGCCTGGACCTCAGTCGGTGACTTGAAGCCCATTTCACTCAAAGCTGCTAACAATTCTTTACTTAAATTCAGCGATTCGAAATCTTCCATTTGTAACACTTTTTCTCAATAAATCAGAATCCTTGTATTATCCTAATTCTATGAAAGGTAATTGCCTGCTGATATAAAAGTATGTTGTAAATAAATTTTACCCTTGTACTACGACATTGGACTTGCTTCCGTCCAGGTACTTCCTTATGCTGTAGCAGGCTCTTTCAAATGACTCGTTCCTGAACGCATCGCCCATGCCCCCAATGTGTGGTGTAACCATGCAGTTGGCAGGTGGCTTAACCTTTATTTCAGGTTCATTCCACCAGACATCGGAAAGGTAAAATTTGGAAGGATTTTCGGAGAGAAACCTGAGCATTGAATCCTGGTCAACAATGTCAGCCCTTGCAATGTTCACAATTATATTGCCCCCAAATTTGCTTAAAAATGCTTCATTTATCATTCCACGGGTCTCACCGGTCAGCGGAACGCAGATAACAGCTATGTCAACATTCATTGCAAGGTCCATAAGGTTGGGTATTGTTGTTATTCCCGGTTCTATTGTCCTCCTCCTTGTGAATGCGAACACATCCATTCCAAATGCGAGGGCTATCTTTGAAACCTGCTTTCCGATGCCTCCAAAACCGATAATGCCTATTTTTTTCCTGTATAATATATCCACCTTCCTCTTTTTGAAGACTGCATTATGCATATCAGCATTATGTGAGCATATATTTTTCAAATGGGAAAGAATAAGCGCAAACACAGTTTCAGCAACAGGCTCGTTGTAACCTCCGGCATTGTTTAGGACTGTTATTCCGGGCGGGACCTTGGAAAGATCGAGGAAGTCTGTACCGGCAAAGAGGCACTGGATGATCCTCGTATTCTTTCCATGATTCAGAGAGCCCTTGATCAGCACGACCTCTGCATCGTCTATAGACTCAGCTATATCGAGGCCGGTTATGTCCTTGCATTTGTAAATAGAATCATTGTCTGCCTTAAAATCCAGAAAGAATTTCATTGGTTAAGATTTGTACATTATACTTAAATGAGTCGCTTTATCCTATGATTCCTGACTGATGATCTCATGAATCAGTGAAAGCCAGACTTCATCAAAGAAACCATCCTTCAGGTACCGATCTTTTGTCTCACCCGGAACCAGGAAGGAAATGTAGTAAGGGCGGAAGTTTGTCCACTCGTTGTTCAGCGATTTGAAATAAGAAGAAATTTCCTCCATCTTCCTCAAACCGCTATCATCAAAAATGTATATTCCATTGCCCCTGCTTTCGTCTGAAAATGGTGTTGGGCCGGATGTACTTGCAAGTATAATTGCAGGTTTTCCCCTGACTGTTATTCTTGGTATGCCGTCGTCGATGTCAGGATCGACGAGAGCGGCATTTATCTTCTGGATATAGGACGAAATTGCATTTATTGCAGATTTCTTTCCGCCAGAAATGCCTGAAGCATCATTTATCTCCTTTTCGAACTTGACATATTTCTCGTTTCTTCCCTTGAACAGTGATGTGGGCGCATATCGCCTGTCTATCAGGCTCCTGCATATTGTATTCTCCTCTACCGCTTTTTCTAGAATCAGTGCATTGATCGTGCTATCGGTCATCTTTCCCTTCAGAAATTCAGACCAGTGGAATCCTGAAAGATCAAGATCGCCGGTATTCAGGAGATCATAGATGCCGTATCTTATCAGCTGGTCAAAGGAAACCATGAGATGGTGCCTCACCACCCATTTGTAGTTCTTGTACCTGGAATCGATGAAAGCCTCTATAGTGCCGAGTGCCTTTTCGTTGAAGGCAATCTCATAGGATCTATTACCTGTCTCAAAGACCTCCATGCATGAGATAAGCCTCTCATAATCAACATTCCCGAAACGTGCGCCAGTATACGTGGAATCCCTCATAATATAATCCATCCTGTCTGCATCTATCTCAGATGAAATTATCTTCCTGAAAAGATCGACTGTTTCCTGCGTTGGGAATATTTCGCTCCTGGAGTCATACCGACAAAGCAGGCAGGTCACATCGTCAGCTGAAATTGAAAGATCGTTATTCCTGATGCTTTCAATTTCAAACAGTTTTTCAATAATCCTGATCGAAAAATATTCATGGACGTAGTTTCTTGATTCAGATGATTCATCATGGAACAATTTCTTGTATTCGCTGTATTCAATGCTATCCTTCCGAATAAGGGCGAGCATGAAGTTCTCGGTCGTGTGCGAAAACGGGCCATGCCCAACATCATGAAGCAGGGCAGCTATCCTTGTCGTCTGGAGAATCCTCAACTGATCAGATCCGTCGTTCAAACCGGGGAATAATTTGCTGTAAAGACCCCTGCGGTTGATCGAGGAGAGTATCTGAGTGGTCATTTTAGATGACAGGTGCATCGTCCCAATGCTGTGAGCAAATCTAGTTCCGGTGGCTCCTGGAAAAACCAGGTTTGCCAGAGCGAGGCTTCTGATGTTGTGAAGCCTGTTCATAGCTGGTGTTTTCAGTATCTCGTTTTCAAGGGCTGTGATACGGATGTGGGAGTGGATAGAATCGTTAATTGTCCTCTGCTTGTTTTCATTCTCGAAAATATCAACCATTCACTGTCTTTATGAAGAATGCGTATTTATCAATTGGGATAAATTTACAGCCGGTTATAATCTATATTACATTGTGGACAAATGGATATCAGATCTGTGTGATATTAACATATAAGTGTCGAAAAAAAGGAAGCAAGTCGCATGAATTTGATCATAAGAGACTATTGGGATACATAGCGCATTAAAGCATTTCCGAAGAACCCACGTAATTTTGCCCAGTGATAAGTGCCTTTTAGGTAAGGCTAAGTTATTATTACCGACTCAACAATCTTTGGTTGAGTTAATATGGCTGGATTCATAGATGACTTGGCATTGGAGTATTTCCTGGTGACACTTGTCAGCGTCCTGACGCTGTATACAATAGCTTATGTGTACCTGGAATACAGAAAGAATGGCACTAAGAACTTGAGGGTTGCAATGGCACCGGCTGGTTTCCCGTTACTCATTCTGGGTAGCGTTATAATGATTATCGGCCTGTTCCAGGAATTTGTCTGGCCCCTTCCGGGTAGCTTCGACATATTTTATGGAGATCCTTTTCTATTACTGGGAATGGTAACACTCCTTTACGCAATATCAGTGCTCAGGGACTACAAACTGCAGTTTCCAGGTATATTTGCACTTGCGATAGGTTTGCTTGCAATCGTATACGGATACAATGGATACATCAACAGCCTTCCATCCTCCGCCGAGGCATTAAACACGTTTATTCTTTTCATTGGATACGGTGTTTTCGGATTTCTTGTTTATCCTGTAAGCCTTATATACGATGTGTTGCCTTCCAAGGCAAAGAGCCCAACGGTTGCTAATATCATACTGATAATATTCTTCATTGTGGTATTCCTGTCAATGGCCGCTTCAGCCTATGGTGGATTGACCGCAGTAGCTGCACACATAAAGTCTGCCCCGTGAAGCATTTGGTCGGAGAGTTATTCTTATATTCTTTAAAATTTATCCTTATATCTTTATTTTAGAATACTCCAACATTTTATGGTCAACAAGACATGTTAGGATAAATTTATCTTTTTAGATACATTTAAGTTTAAAATGGGTAAATTAAGCGGCATTCTTCTTGCATTCAGTGCACTTGCTATACTGGAGTTCTTCGTTCTATCTGCATATTACACTCCGGCTGAGAACTGGTTATCGGCATTTTTTGGGCCTTCAGTTTACCTAATATTTGGGTTAATATATTTCCTGCTGGGTGATCCTTTCAACAATGCAGTTCTATTGGTCTGCCTGGTTCTCGTGGGAGCACTGGCTGGGCTTGGTGCCAGAAAAGGAACGCGTGCAATAGGAGCTGCAATGTCCGTATTCACGCTTTCATGGGTTTTCATTGGCTTAAGTGCGCTTTACATTGCCTCAACTCTCGGATTGTTCTCAGGTGGAGGGGTCTCGCCTGCACTGTCCATCGGAGGTTTGCCAGTATCCCTACCAGGGATAAGCAGCATAACCAAGTTTTTTAATTCGGTACCAGCTGGAACTAACCTTTCTTCCCTAATAGGAGAACCAATAATTCGGAGAATACCGTATGTCCTTCCATCATTCGAAAGCTCCCTCTTTGGAGGGGCGGGTGGCAGCCCAACAAGCTTCCTTGGGGATGCTGAGCCGTTCTTCATTTATGACATAATCAATTTTATTATTGTTATTGTAAGCGCTGGAATAGTGGGTTTCGTTATACATAGGCTGCTGGACAAAGACAGGAAGAAGAAATCTGGCAAGACCAAGGCAGAAGATGCAGTGAAACCGGCCGTAGCTTTGATAGTTATTGCGATTGCATTTCTATTCATCTTTTCATATGTTCCTAATGCTCACGCATCTGCTGAAAGCGGATCAGCAGCTGCTTACTCCAACTATTCAATTTTCCAGAATATAGCGGAGCACCCATCTTCTTTATATCAGGGCAATATAACGCTTCAGTTTGTTTCAAATCTCACAAATTCAAACGCGAGTAAGGTATTTCCCTTCTCAGGTTCATCGTTGCTTGGAAGCGTTTCAGATTCGTCGGATGCAACTTTCGCCCTTTCAAGGAATGGCACATTATACTCACTGTATGCTGTTTCTTCGAACTCGCTTTCGAAATCTGTCTTTGCCAACAATACTGCAATAGACTCTGCCAATTTCGCCCTGCTTATGGATTCTTCTTCTCTCTGCAACCTCTTTTATAATCCTCTTTTCAAAAGCCTGGGTTCAAGCGGGCTTTTGTCCAACCTGAAAAGCCTTGTGAACCTCATACCTCCGCAGATACTGGTCATAGGTTTTCCGGGTAATGCGTCTGCCACAATGGCGGATCAGGCTGCATCATCGATGTTCTCATACATAGGTGTTACAAGCCACGTTTTCATATTTGAGTTCAGTCCATCCCAGGGCTCGCTACTTCCAGGGCTTCCACCTGAGACTATTTTCCTGTATGCCGCAGATCAGCCATTCCTGAATACATCGATTAGGGCATCAGAGAATATAATATCACAGTTTCCGGTCAGTGGCCCGCTAACCGGCCTGCAATCAGAGATCAGCGACGGATACATGATACCTGGCAGCAGTAATGATTCGATAGGATCAACGATACTCGCAATGGGTTTCCTTAATGCATCCAGCCTTTCGAAGATTTCCGGGGGCGTATCCTCTGTGAATACGACATCAGCGCTACCTCAGGGGGTAGTGTATTTCGTATCCTCGTTCTCTGCGAACGATTTCGCCTATTACTATGCTACGAACGAAACCTCTCTGGATCTCAGGGATCTGACTGGAAGCTCTGCAGGCTGGAATTTTGGCAACGGTTTCAGCATGGTTGACCTTGCATTTCCTGGGTATTATCCTTATAATATAAGCATATCAGGCCTGAAAGGTTACAAATTTTCAGTCGTGACTGATAATTCAAATATATCAGGAAGCATGGGTTTCAACTCAAGTTACCCTGGCGTAATGGATGTAAGCCATGGATATATCCTGAATTCAACCTTTAAACTGGGAAACCTTTCTTCCCTTGTAACGCCGCACATTGCGGTCAAAAGCACGGAGCAGAGCCAGGGACTGGATCTATATGTGAACACAACAATAACAAATGACGCACCAAGATCCATAGAAAATGTATCCACTGATGCCTATATAACTGCTGCTTATGGGAGCTGCCTGCATCTAATATCAGGATCTGCGAGTAATTCCTTTGGAACTATGGCTCCAGGAAGCAGTCGGACTGTCTCGATGGAATTCTCAGCAAAGAACCCGGGAGTTTACTATGAATCGCCGATAAAAGTCGCATACGATTATAATAACAGCTCGTATTCCAGGTTCTCACAGAGCTCACAGACGTCGGTAGGAAATGAATCCCTTCTTATGGCTTACAACACGGCATTCGACGAAGGTCTTTCCTTTGTGGTGGGACCATCCTATGACACTTTTCCTGTTATACACCTGCCGACCTTCCTTGTCCTGCTTGGCCTTATAATCCTTCTAGATATATACATTGAATACAAGGCGTTCCGCAGGTGGCTCAGGAAACAGTGAGCATCAATTAATTATATAGAATAAAAGCAATGTCGTCTTCAAGGTACAAGGTATAAAATGAATCAGATTTGGACAGAAAAATTCAGGCCTGCCAGCCTTTCTGAAATTGTCGGTCAGGATGAGAATGTCGACAAGCTGAAAGGCTTCGTCAAGAGGAAGGATATACCGCATCTCATCTTTTCGGGATCAGCCGGAACTGGAAAGACTTCAGCTGCAATTGCGCTTGCGATTGAATTGTTCGGTGAGAACTGGAAGGAGAATTTCCTTGAACTGAATGCATCAAATAACAGGGGGATAAATGTAATAAGGGGCCACGAGGACAGGGAAGGCAAGGACACGGGAATGGTGAGCGTCAAGGATTATGCAAGGCTCAAGCCATCCAATCCTCTTGGCTTCAAGATCATATTTCTCGATGAGGCTGATCAGCTCACAGGCGATGCACAGGCCGCACTGAGGCGGACAATGGAGGTTTATTCATCCTCAACCAGGTTTATACTTTCATGCAACTATTCATCCCAGATCATACCTCCGATCCAGTCCAGATGCGTTCTGATGCGTTTCAGATCGCTGGATGACAATGCAATCCGGACTCGCATATCAGTGATTGCAGAAAGGGAGAATATCCATCTTACCGATGCAGTTATCGATGCGATAATAGATGTTGCGGAAGGTGACATGAGACGTGCCATTAACGTTCTGCAGACCATGGCATCAACTGGTGACTTCACGGAAAAGAAGGTGTTCGAGATGTTTGGTTATTCATCAAGGGACGAATTCGCGTCTCTCATATCAACGGCACTGGAACATGGTTTATTCGACGAGGCAAGGGAAAAGCTGGATGAGATGATGATCAAGACCGGTGTTTCCGGCCTGGATCTTATAAAGGGGATGCATTCTGTCGTTAGACGCCACAGGATGGCTGGCAAGGAAAAACTAGAGGTAATAATGGCCCTCGCGGATGCTGAGTTCAGGATCGTTGAGGGAGGAAGCGATAAGATCCAGCTGGACGCCCTTCTGGCGAGACTGGTCAAGATTGGATCGGAATTCAGCTGAAATAGTCATAGAGCGTGGATGGTGCCTTTTTTACCTCATCTCTGAGCTTTGAAATATTCCTCTTCATCTGGTTCTCTTTCCTTCTGGCTGAGAAGAGGTAACCTATGTCTCTTGAGCCTTCGTATGTGAGGATGTGCACTTCCCCGGCATGAGACCTCCCTGTCCTGCCCCTTCTCTGTATTGTTCTGATATCAGATGGTACAGGCTCATAAAATATGACAAGATCAGTTGCAGGTATGTCTAGGCCTTCTTCTGCTACGCTTGTTGCAACAAGGACATTATAGACCCCGTCCCTGAACTGCTCAATTATCTGGTGCTGTTCGGATCTTGTAAGGCCGATATCTGAATCATGTGATGCCTGGCCAACAAATCTCACCGGTCTCACAATGCTTGAGTGCTCCTTGAAATAAGCAGTCACGATCTCGGATGTCTTCCTGTAATGTGTGAATATGATTATTCTTGAATCCCGGTTCTTCTTTATTGCTTCATCGCAGATACGCAGTGCAATGCTGCACTTTGGGTTTTCGACCTTTGATATATCTGTTGTTTCTATCAGCTTCTTTAGAACATTGAAGTTCTGGGATTTTTCAATTATCGCTGCTGTCCTCATTACACTCTTGTCCTCGCTATGGATAAGATCGTTGAAATAATTGTAAAATATAGTATAGCCCTGGCTTTCCAGATATTCCAGCGCGTAATCAATCCGTATTGCAGCAGTTATGTAAGGGATAATG
>JAJZLW010000060.1:1716-51585 GCA_021850505.1 Thermoplasmata archaeon | reverse complement strand
TTCGTGATTAACTCGTTGCGGGTAAATTTATACCTGTTATGTTAAGGGGATATATGATAAATCCAAGTGAAGCAGGTTTAACACTTCATCAAAGGCTCTCGAAAATCGTTCTATTCAATGAACTCGGAGATCGTTGGATTAGCCGCAGGAAGCTTATAGCAGGCAGCAAGACAAACCTGATGGAATTAGGGGAACTGAAATACGACTGGTTGTACAGTGCTTACCAGGAATTGAAGACTGTATCATGGTCAGCCGATAATTTTAATCTTGCTAAGGATCAAAAGGATCATTCCGTCCTACCAGAAATAGAAAGGAAAACATTTGAGAGAGTACTCAGTTCACTTGTATTCCTGGAAAGTGAACTACTAGAAAATTATTACGTAATTGGACCATACTTCAGCGCACCGGAGGCAACCATAGTAGTCAGTGAATTAACATCTCAAACCACTTATCACTGTTATGCGCTTTCTCAGATTCTCAGGAGCACTATAGACAAGGCAGATATAGATTCAGTTTATAACAGCTGGAGAACTCAGGACGGACTCAGACAAAGGAACAAAAACATCAACATCAGATTTCTTGAATTCACAAACAACCCAACTGTGGAAAACTTCCTGCTTGGGCTCGCCACAATTTCAACAATACAACTTGTGATCATACCATCGGAGCTGAGCCTTGTCTATTCAATTACGCGGAGGGGCAAAATGACCTCAACCGCTGAAATACTAAAAAGAATACAGAGAGATCTGGATTTGCATGCCCAGATCTTAATACGAATGTATTTAACTATTTTAAATGAGAACCCAGCACTTACCTCTCAAGAGCTTAAAACTTCTCTTGTCAAACTCATGAGGGATATAACCAATATGGAGACAGATTTTACCCAGTTTCTGTCAGAAAACATGATCCCAGGGTTAAACAATCTAGTTGTGGCGAAATTTACGCAGGCACTGACAAACAAGGTGTTAAAGGAATTTTCGTTAGAACCTTTGTTTCCTGGTGTGGGCGGGCAACCAATCCCATGGTTTGAGGGCTATTCAGAACTAAAAAACAGATAAAATTCAAGTCCCACAAAATATGGTGACCAGGTATGATCAATATTTGTTATCAGATATGATAACATATAAGATACAAATAAAACTTTTATAAGTTAGAACATTGAAAATTTTACACGTTTTATGCCCAGCCTAAATACCGGGGATTTCGGAACGTGTAAAGAGGTGAATGTCTTGGAATTTATAATGAAACCAACTAAGGTGATTAACAGAGAAGGCAGGGAAGTACCGATTGACATAACAAAAATAAGGGCCGTCATAACAAAAGCTTGCAATGGTTTGTCTGTTGATCCAATGGAACTCGAACTTGACTCCCAGATACACTTTACTGACAGAATCTCGACTAAAACCATACAAGAAACTCTGATTAAGGTTGCAAACGAGAAGGTCTCTATAAAATATCCCGACTGGACTTTTGTAGCTGCAAGATTGCTTTTGCATCATCTTTACAAGGAATCCTCACTTCAACGAGGCAGCCCGTATGGTAATTTCAGGAGTCTCGTAAGTAAGCTAGTGGATGAAGGAAGATACGACGGTCGCGTTCTAAACGAATATACTGAAATGGATTTTGATATGTTTGAAAAGGCTATCATACCGGAAAGGGATCTGCTTCTGAGCTACCCGGGGCTTAAACATCTTATAGACAGATATTCCATCCATTCAAAAGACGGGAAATGGTTTGAGCTCCCGCAGGATACATTCATGGGAGTTTCGATATATCTTGCACTGGCTGAGAAACCTGAATCAAGGGTGTACTGGGCCCTCAAGTTTTACGAAGTGCTTTCCAACCTTTACATAACAATGGCTACCCCCACACTCGCGCAGGCCAGAAGACCGAGTGGTCAGCTCAGCTCTTGTTTTATAGATACTCCCGACGACTCAATATCAGGGATATTCGATGGTTTAACATCCTTTGCAAAAATATCGCAGAACGGTGGTGGAATGGGCGTATATCTCGGGCACGTAAGGGCACTTGGAAGCTCGATTCGAGACTATGCGGGTGTGGGAAGCGGAGTTATACCGTGGGTACGTCTTTATAATGATACTGCTGTATCGGTCAATCAACTGGGACAGAGAGCTGGTGCAGTGAGCATTTGGCTTGACATCTGGCACAAGGACGTCATAGATTTCCTCGATCTCAAGACAAATAACGGGGATGAAAGGAGAAAGGCCCACGACGTCTTCCCGGGTCTGTGCGTTCCAGACATTTTCTATGAAACACTGTCAAAAGGAGAGAAATGGTATCTCATGGATCCACATGAAATCCGTACTAAAAAGGGCTGGGCTCTGGAGGATTCATGGGGCGATGATTTCAATAAGCGCTATCATGAATGTATTCAGGACGGTTCTATTTCAAAGGTAGAAATAAATTCCCTTGAGCTGATGGGTTTAATTCTGAAGAGTCTTTATGAATCCGGCGGGCCATTCATAATGAACCGTGACACTGTTAACAGGTTGAATCCCAACAAGCACACTGGAATGATTTACTCCTCCAATCTTTGTACTGAGATAACGCAGAACCAGTCTTCAACCATCAGAACTTCAAACACTCAGGTTGATGGTGAAATTGTTTCAAAATTCAAGGTTGGAGACATGGTTGTTTGCAACCTTTCATCCATAAACCTTGGAAGAACCAACACACCTGATCTTCTCTCTGAGGTGATTCCTGTGCAGGTAAGGATGCTTGACAATGTGATTACGCTTAACAACCTTCCAGTGCCTCAGGCAACAGTCACAAACATGAAATACAGGGCTATAGGTATAGGTGTATCAGGGTATCACCAGCTTCTCGTTCAGAATGGAATAGACTGGGAGTCAGAGGAACACGTCAAATTTGCAGACAGGTTGTTTGAGGAGATAAATTATCATGCTATACGCGCGAGTTGCGATCTGGCTGCTGAAAGGGGCGCGTATCCGCTCTTTAAAGGAAGCGACTGGGAAACCGGCGATTATTTCGAAATGAGAAACTATAATGACTGGAAATGGACCAAACTTGCTTCTGATGTAAGGGAAAAAGGGATCAGAAATGGATATCTAATGGCAATAGCACCAACCGGAAGCACGAGCGTGATTGCAGGGTCGACCGCTACTGTTGATCCAATATTCAAGCCAGTCTTCACCGAGGAGAAGAAGGGATTTATTATTAAGAGAGTGGCCCCTGACCTGAATATGGATAATATTCACCTATACAAGGAGGCGCATTCTATCGATCAGGAGTGGAGCATAAAGGCAGCGGCGGCAAGGCAGAGACATCTTGATCAGTCACAGTCCCTTAACTTATATGCCACTGAGACCATGGACGAGACATCATTCCTGAATCTTTATTACAATGCCTGGAAACTCGGTGTAAAGACGATATATTATTTCAGGAACTTCACCAAGGAGGAGGAACCTGTAAAGGAGGAATGTGAATCATGCCAGGCATAAGCGAGAAACTTCAGAAAAAACTTCTATTCAATCCTGATGGTACAAGGGAACTTGGTCAGCAGAGACTTGTCGGAGGTAAATCCACTAACCTGATAGAGTTTGCTAACTGTAAATATTCCTGGGCAGAGCAGCTTTACAGGAAAATGAGGCAGTTCTTCTGGATACCGGACGAGATCCCCCTCGGTGATGATAAGAGGCAGTTTCCAAAGCTCACGGAATACGAGCAATCCGCTTACAAGAAGACACTTGCATTTCTCATCTTTCTTGACAGCATCCAGGTAGACAACCTAGGCGCACTTGCCCTGTACATTACGGCCCCTGAGGTTGTTGCCTGCCTCAAGACACAGGCTTTCTTTGAAACAATTCATGCGCAGAGTTATGACTATCTTCTAACGTCGGTTGTGGATTCACTGACACGGGATGAAGTCTATACAATGTGGAAGGACGACAGCATCCTTCTGACAAGAAATAAATTCATAACCGATCAGTACCAGGAATTTATTGATAATCCCAACGAGAAGGCATTCATCCGATCATGCATGGCAGACTACCTGCTTGAGGGAATATATTTCTACAGTGGTTTTGCATTCTTTTATTCACTTGGCAGGCAGGACAAAATGGGTGGCACAGTGAGCCTGATAAGGTTGATACAAAGGGATGAAAACACTCACCTTGCCCTGTTCACACATATCCTGAGGACACTTCAGGAAGAGAATCCGGAATGGTTTGATGCCGATATCAAGGCTGAATTATTATCTATGCTGAAAACTGCAGTGGATCATGAAATATCATGGGGCAAATATGTGACAAGGAACCAGATTCTCGGGCTGTCAGATTCAATCATTGAATCGTATATCAAGTATCTCGGCAATCTCAGGGCAGAGGCCATTGGTCTTGGTTCACCTTACGGGAACATAAAGCATCCGATGCCGTGGGTCGACACCTATGCAGCAATGAATTCCACGAAAACAGACTTTTTTGAGAGAAAGGTAACCAACTACCAGAAATTTGGCGGTTCTATGAAATTTGACAATCTCAAACCACCATCGTGAAAACAGGTAATCTCAAAAAATCAATTTTTAGAATCAGGCAATCACGGCTGCTGATCCGATCAGGAAAACTCTTCCTTGACCCCAAGTATTTTTGATCTTAATGTCCTCAGTGAGAAAAGCAGTACTATCCCTCCAAGGAATGATAATAGAAACAGCAAGACGCCACCAATTTTAACCGGTCCATAATTAAATCTGGCTCCAAGTTTGTATATAGCGAGGCACACCATTACATATCCGATAAAAGCAAATATGCCTCCGAGAATGAGGAGCGCCGCTCCACCTATGAGCGCAAGGTAATTCGAGGATAGATATGACAGAGCAAAACCGGACGCCGAATAGCCATGGATCACACCGAGAGTCTCTAATGTGCCCGGTATCAGGATGATAAGGCCAACAAACAGGAGATACGTGCCGGTTACACCTGTCTTGTATTCAGAATCTATGATCCTCATCATAGAGAAACCTTTCCGCATAAGAATGAATGCAACGATTGAAATCGCAATCATTGCAATTAAAGTGTAAGAAAGAAGCGGTATCGACGATGCAAGCTTTGAGGAGTCGACAACGCCTGAGCTGTAATAAGGTGAAAACTTGTTAAAAAGAAGATTGACCTGAAACGGCGAAACAACAATGTAAAGAATTTCCTCTACAATGAATAGCGGCATAGCATACCTGATAAAATCTATCCCTCTGCTGAATATTCCTCTTCTGTCAATCCTGATTCTTGATTCAGCTGTAACTGAACGTGGCAGGATTGCGGCGCATATTACGCAGTTTTCCAGCACATCTTCATTCAATGCACCGCATCTCTTGCACTCTCTAACCATACTGCCATTGAATACAAAACAATATATAATAATAATGATTTTCTTTTGAGCCCAAATTTCTAAAAAAATAGTCTAATTTTCGTTTAAAAGTAATATTGAAAATAGATTTCAATGAACGTCTAATATTCAAGGCATTGATGGGTTTGTTACCTTATTTTCACGAAGAAGAGGAATGCAGGGGATGGGATTTGAACCCACGTATCCCTACGGAACCAGACCCTCAATCTGGCGCCTTTGACCAATCTCGACAACCCCTGCTCTTGGACGGGTAATCAAAAAAACATATTTAATTTTGGCAAGATTTTTGGATTTCAAGTGAGCAAATGTAAATTCAGCTATGATCTTCACTCTTCATAAAATTGAGACCTTTTGAATATAGTTATCAGATCGATGTAAAATATATGAATATCGCGGTCAGGACTAGTATCAGAGATATAATATAATCCATGATATTTGGTTTTATTCCCGAGATGATCCTGCCAAGCGCCCTTTTGCTTAAAATAGTCACGATCATAAGGGAAAGTGCGCTCGATAGAATAAATACTATGATTATAAGCGAGAATTTAAGCGATCCCATTGCAAATGCATAGACCATTAAAGGAATTATGGCAAAGTCAGGGAAAATACTGACAAGAAGAACTGAATTCTCGTATACTTCACTTTTTCCGGTTTCTTTCCTTTCTGAATATCCATTCAGTAAAAAATATGCAGCTACCACAATGAGGGTGGCTTCAGTCGCAATAAATAAAGCATCACTGTAGAAAGATGACAGTATCAGGCCTAAAAGAACAACGAGGGCACCGACAGCGACCGAAATCCCTGCATGGCTGGCGCCCAGTAAAAAAGCAATTCTAGAGGTCCTGGATCGGCTGTATTTCCTTGACACTGAAAGTGCCGCAAGAGGAGCCCAGTGATCTGGTGCAATCATATGCACAGAAGCAATAATAATTGAGATCGTGAGTATAAAGGTAAATGTAATACTATTTCCAGACACAATCAACTATCCTTAATGCACTTTAAATACGAATAACTTCCCTAATTGATCCTTTTCCGCACAAATTTTCATTTTAAAATTTTAGGAGTATAAGTGCCCTCAATCTCCAGAAGCGCTATTTTCTTTTCTATGCCCGGACCATAGCCCCCAAGATCTCCAGATTTTCTGATTATCCTGTGACAGGGAATAATCAACGGGATCGGATTCTTTGCGCATGCATTTGCAACTGCCCTCACTGCCCGCGGTCTGCCAATCCTTTTGGCTATTTCGCTATAACTGACAGTCTGGCCGTATGGTACATCAAGCAGGGCAGACCAGACATCCAGTTCAAATGGGGTTCCTTTAACTTCAAGGTTGAATTTAATATCTTCACCGGAAATAAATGCATCAATTTCTTTCTTCAGTTTCGAATTCCCAGCGATCTCGACTTTTTCTGAATTAGGAAATTCTGATTTTATTCGATCCCTGAGGAAATCAACATCATCAGAAATGTCAATCATACGGATAGCATGTTCAATATACGCAACAAGCAGGTTTCCAATAACAGACGGAAAAACTGAAAAATAAATTCTTTTTTCGTAAACTGGATCACTGGAATCATTGACGATACGGCTCTTTTCTCCCTCAACAGCCTTAAGGTCCAGCAATGAAGAACCATCAACCATATTCCATTCCCCCTATACTGGGATGTGCTGTTATATTAAAACAGTTATGTAGTTCGTCGAAACTTTACACTTTCATTATCATTCTTGGATCTAAAATTTTTTCTGATCCCTTTTCAGTCAGTTGCCGACTGCTATCTGTTCAATCGATTCCTTCACAGCCTGTATTATCGCCCCATCGCTCCCGAAAGTATTTTTCCAGCCAAGCGAACTTAGCTTTTCTATCGACAGCTCAGCGACCTTAACATCTCCTTTCCATCCCCTACCACCTTCTCCACCCGTGAAAACGTAGTTGACACCCTTTAGACCAAGCCCCTCAGTTACATAATCAGCTATCTTCCTCACTGAAGTGGTACCAAAATTTCCAAGGTTCACGATGTCAGTTTTACCAAGTTTCTCGTGCACATATACGATAGATTTTACGCAGTCTGAAACATGCATGTAAGACTTTCTCTGTGTGCCGTCTCCCAATATTTCCAGATTCTTCCTATCCTTCCTCAACTTGTTTATGAAGTCATAGATCACACCATGAGTGGAATTTTTTCCAACAATGTTAGCAAACCTGAAAATAGTTGACCTGAATGAATAATAATGGGAATATGCTGTTATGAACCCTTCCCCAGCCATCTTGGAAGCACCGTAACTTGAAATCGGCATATATGGTCCATAATTTTCAGGGGTAGGCATTACCGATGCCTCTCCATACACCGTAGAACTTGACGCAAATGCAATTTCCCTTGTGTCCGTGAGCCTCATGAATTCAAGAACCTGGAGTGTGCCATTTGCATTCACATCGAAATCTAGTTCTGGATTAGACGATCCCCCCCTGACATCAGAGTTTGCTGCGAGGTGTATGACAAGATCAAATCGGCCCAGTCTTTTGAGGTCTTCGGCATTCCTGATATCCGCCTTTTCGAACCTTACCTTCTTATCTTCAATAAGTGGCCGGATAAACCTGTCATCTACATTTGAAAAATTATCAATCCCTACAACCTCATTTTCAACCGACAGCAAATCTGTCATGTTCGAACCAATGAAACCTGCAGCACCAGTAATAAGGATCCTTTTTCCTCTCATGTTCTTCCAACCATAATCATGATACCCCTAATCTGAATTTTGATCTAAAAATTAATTGAAACTAATATCTGAGGTAGGTAGTTTATTCAATTTAAACTCCTCTGCCACACAGATGAGTTCCGTATATGAACAGAGACCGCAGCTGGTTTTC
Source organism: Thermoplasmata archaeon (assembly GCA_021850505.1). Next base: position 43,340 of record JAJZLW010000060.1, on the reverse strand, counting down.
TGGGAAACCACAAAAGCATGCGAGCTTTCTTGTATACACTGCCGGGCGGTTTCACAAAGCAAACCATCTCCCGATGAGATGAGTCTCGATGATTCCTTGAGGTTTCTTTCATCGCTTAAATCATTTGGTAGTAGCCCGGTCCTGATCCTGACGGGTGGAAACGTCATGCTAAGATATAACATAGGGGAAATTGTTGAATCAATAGGCACCAGCTCAATACCGGCAGCTGCAAGCCCGGCAGTCTCTGATTCTCTGACTCCTGAATCTGTACAAAGAATGATTTCAGTTGGAATACGTTCATTCTCAATAAGTCTGGACGGCAAAAAAGCCTTTCACGATATGGTCAGGGGGTCTGGCTCCTACTTCAGAACGATTGAAGCCGCGGATATGCTGAAGCAGAAGGAAGCGAGGCTGCAGATCAACACTCTTGTTACCGCCGACAACATATATGATCTGCCATTTATACTGAAATGGTTAATTGAGAATGGAATCAAGGTATGGGAAATATTCTTTCTTGTCAGGACAGGAAGGGGCATAGATCTCAAAGATCTCAATAAAAAAGAATATGAGGGGGTGTGCATGTTTCTTGTCTTTGCTTCCGGTTACGGGATCAATATAAGAACTGTTGAAGGGCCGTATTTCAGGGTGCTGGCAAAAAGACACAACGACGGCATGAAAGAAGAGGGAAACCCGGTGTTTGAGAAGATGAGAAACATTGCCGAATCAATCATAGCATCTCCACGGGAATCAGATTACAAGATACCAGTCGCAGGAACTTCCGACGGAAACGGGATAATATTTGTTGGGCATGATGGATCGGTATATCCGAGTGGGTTTCTGCCGATAAAGGTTGGTTCCATTCTGGAAAAGCCAATAAGTGAGATCTACAGGGAAAGCGAACTTCTGATATCTCTGAGGGATCGAAAGAATCTGGCCGGAAAATGCGGGTCCTGTGAATACAGGGAAGTTTGTGGGGGAAGCAGGGCAAGGGCTTTCTATTATACAGGATCCGTTCTTGGAGAAGATCCACTCTGTCCTCGTGTAATCTGACATCTTTCAATCAAAGCACTCTGAAAAGAATCACTCGCATAATGCAAATTTATGCACTATTTTTAGCAACGAAAAGATTATAACGCCTCGGGATAATAAACATAAGTAATGTCAGCGCTTAAAGGTATTTTTGGTCCTGTCAGAATCCTTTCTGCCTTTGTCCTCAACGGCATAGTACCGCTGTCCTTATTCTACCTCTCTGGTGCACTTAACCTGGTAGGAAGCGAATCCCAGATAACTTATCTGGTACCTGGATTTCTTGCAGGAGGCCTCCTTTTTTCAATCATGGGCGCATTGGTTAGCAAAGTCAGGTGTTCAGCCCTTATTTCACTCGTTGCTGGCGCGGCATTAATCGCTTCATTGTTTATTTTTGTGGACTTTGATAAGGTCCTTCTTCCTTCATCTGCATTTTCCTATGGTTTTATATCCGAGGCACCATGCATGTTCCTTCTGGCATTATTCAGTAAGGAATACCTGGCAAATTTTTTCAACAGAATGGCAGTGGTAAAGGCAACCGTGTTTGGTTTTTCTCCGCTATTCCTGGCTCTTCTGTATGCAATAATCTACATCAAATCAGGTCAGGCACACCTTGTAAATTCACTCATTCCTGGCCAGGTCATTTCCATCATACTTCTACTTATTTCCATGCTGCTGCCGGTTCAAGCACAAAACAGAGGTGTTTCCAGCAGTAACACATGAGGTGATAAGACGCAGTCTCTGATTAAAAAAATTGCAATAATTATGTCTGTGATTTTGTTACTTTCAACCTTTCTAGTTCCAGTAAGTATTGCTGTCACCGATCATAATTATCCGGTTTCCAGGACGCCGATTAAACACGTGATTGAAATAATGATGGAAAACCACAGTTTTGATAATTTTTTCGGTACATATCCATCTAACAATCTATCATTGAAGGTGAACCATCCATTGAACCTCAACAACCTGACAAATTCATCGTTCATAGAAAGATTACCTGCCGGTACTTTCAGTACTCCGGACCCCGTGGAGGGATATACCGCATATCATCTTGACTGGAATCATGGCAAAATGAATGGATTCTTAAATGGATCCGGGAGGCAATCCCTGACAACTTTCACAGCAGACCAGATGGCGCCAGAATGGGATCTTGCAATGGAGTTCGCGATTGACGACATGGACTTCAGCATGCTTACTGAAACAACTCCTAACAGGCTTTACAGTCTTGCTGGATACTCTCCTGTGATGAACGATTATGGGCCGCCGCCATGTATTCCTTATGATGAGACTATAATGTCCGAGCTTGACAGCTATAATTTAAGCTGGGGTTATTTCGTCCAGAATGTTTCCGACGGGTATGCACCCGTTAACTTTATCTCAGGCATCAATGCGCATTCATCAAATATACAGGACTGGTCGTCATTCATCAGTGATCTGGGGACTGGAAACCTTCCTAACGTCTCCTGGGTAATGCCAGTGGGCGGTGGCGCCTCTGATCTATATTCACAGGGACCACCCAACAATGTTCTGTTCGGTGAAATGTGGATTATGTATCTGGTAAACGCTGTGATGAAAAGCAGATACTGGAACAGCACCGCAATATTCATCACATACGACGAGGGCGGTGGTTATTACGATCAGGTCGCGCCCCCTGTCGTGAACGGAATCCAGCTGGGACTGCGGATTCCTTTCATTGCGATATCACCATATGCAAAGGAGAACTATGTTTCCAGTACCATCCTGGATCAGTCCTCGGTACTTGCATTCATTGACTATAACTGGAATATGCCGGCCCTTAACAGTTTTGTCTCGCTTTCAGGAATACCAGTTGACATGTTCGATTTCTCGCAGACTTATAAAAATGGCATTTTGATTCGGCAGCCAATAAGTCTGAGCGCGTATGGTTTGCCCGTGCCGGACAGCTATGTTTTTCCGTTCAATTCGTCAAAGTATTTCAATCTCTCTGATCTATTTCCAATTCCACTGGAATATCCGTTATCTGATCTGCCTTATGCAGAATATGGATCCAGCAATCTCACAATATCATCGTATTCTTCAGCTCTATATGTTACGCAGGATCATCCTTTCACGGTCTTTTACCTGAGTGATACTATGATCTGGGCCCTTCTAATCGCATCTGTACTTATTGCATATTTTCTGCCAAAGATTTCTAAAAGGACAGCAAAGCATGAACGCAGATAAAAGGGTATATATTATTGCAAATCCCAATGCGGGTGAATTCAGTAAGGATAGACTTGACACCATAACGAAAGCATGCGATCAATTCTCTCCTGTTTCCATTATAACAAAGAGACAGGGTGAAGCAACTGAATTTGCGGCAGGAATTGATGATGGATCTTACCTGATCATAATTGGAGGAGACGGGACAATCAATGAGGTTATACAATCAACCGTCAACAGAGATATAACAATCATACCCGCAGGTGGAGGCACCGGTTCCGATCTGGCAAGAACAACAGGTTCTTTCAGTGTACAGGAGATAGTTAATGGCATCCTGCACGAAGAAACTGGCAGTATAGATGCAATGCTGCTCGAGTGCAGTGAGGGTAGGAGATACTTTGGGAATATAATGGAGATAGGTTTCGGCGCCGATGTTATGCGTCGGGTGAATCAGAAAAGGAAAACACTGATAGACCCTTTCATATCCGCAGTTATCCGTGAATTATGGGGGCTCAAGAACTACGATCTGGAAATAGAATTTGATGGCGGAAACCTCGATACCTCGACAGGTGAAGTGGTCATCGCAAACTGCAGGTATTTTGGTTCAGGAATGCTAGCGTCTAAATTCTCAGATCCGGCGGATGGCTTATTGGATCTGCATTTAATAAGGAAGATCTCGCGTCTCGACATGATGAGAAAATTCAGTAAGCTGGGAAATGGATCTTATCTGGATCTAAAAGAAGTTACAAATCATTCATCAGCCTTTTTCAATATAAATGGGGATAGAGCCCCTATTGAGGGCGATGGAGAGGTCTTCGGTTCCACTCCATGCAAAATCACTGCTGTCCCGAAGGCTATTAAAATAATGATGTCCCCGAATTCACAGGTGAGAAAAATATCAGCATAAACTCTTAAATAATGTTTTAGCGTTCTATTGTCATGCCAATTTTTCCGAGTGATGAATGGGTCAAGGAATATGTTGCAAAAATCAACAGCAATGAAAAATACGCTGACGCGGCATCAGATTGGGAAGGGGATTTTCTGTTCATAATTGAGGATGACTCTTCTAAAAAACCAGTTGCATCAATCTACCTGGATCTATACCACGGAAAATGCAGGAGCGGGAAGTTCCTGGATAAAGGTGACGGAGAGCAGGCAGCCTTTTCCTATATCGGGCCATACAGGAACTGGGTCCGTCTTATAAAAAGAGAGATAGACCCGATCCAGGGTGTTCTGACCGGAAAGTTCAAGCTGAAGGGACCAATGATGAAGATAATGCGATATACAAGGGCTGCCAAGGAGCTTGTAAACACTGCGAACCAGGTTGAAACGGAATTCAAGTGATTACAGTGTGGTTTTTTAGAATACCTGAGATAGTCTATGGTGAAGATTCCTTATCATACCTTGAATCTACCAGATACAGGAGTTTCCTCATAGTAACAGACAGGAATATCGCCAGGACAGATTTCCCGGACCTGATTATGAAGAATCTTCCCGACGGGTCGAGCACATTGTTAATTTCAGATTTAGGAGAGGAGCCGTCATTTGAGGAAATGACATCCTCTATCGAAAGGATAAGGGAATTTGCACCAGACTGCATATTAGCCCTCGGAGGAGGGTCTGTCATGGATTCAGCAAAGGTAATTGCATTTACATACGCAAACCCTGCAAGACAGATATATGATCTCACTCCACTTGAGCATCTTGGGATACGGGACAAGGTATCGATAATCGCAATACCAACAACAAGCGGTACCGGATCAGAATGCTCATGGGCAGCGGTTGTATCTGAAAGTGATGGCCTGACAAAGAGAAAGATGGAACTTGCATCCACTGAAATTCTACCTGAAACTGCAATACTGGATCCAGTATTTGTGCGATCACTACCACTTAAGCAGACAGTGTCCACCGCTGTTGACGCAATCGTACATGCAATAGAGGCATACACATCGCAGTGGAGGAATCCATATTCCGATGCAATGGCAATAAAGGCATTGCAGTTGATAACAGGTTCGATCAGATCGGTGATAAAAGATCCATTAAATATTGAATTAAGGAACAATGTTCACATCGGCGCATCAATGGCAGGCGCGGCTTTCTCAAATTCTCAGATAGGTCTTGCCCACGCCATGGGTCATGCACTCGGTTCATGTTTCAGAATAGCCCATGGAAATGCTGTCGGTTTATACATCCCGGAAGTCATAAAATACAACAGTGCTGCAGTTCCAGACCTTTACAGGGATATCAGGAATGCATTTCCAGCGGATGCAAGGAAAAAGGATCTTTATGGCACGATCAGATATTTCTTTGAAGAGATAGGCCAGCCCCTGACCATAGGAGAATGCGGCATCGACGCATCAGACTATGAAAGCAAGCTGGAAACACTTGTTAAACTTTCAATGGAATCAACAGGTTCTCTGACTAATGCAAGGGAATCTGATTCCGATTCAATAAGAAGTATTATGCTCAAGGTGAGGTGAACATGAAAAGGTACAGCAGCTTCATCAACGGCGAATTTGTCAGCGGAGATAATTATGTCAAACTCTACAGACCCAATGACGGGCAACCATTCGCATCCGTTTTATACGCCGATCAGGAGATTGCAAGATATGCTATTGATTCAGCTTATGAAGCCTATGATACCTGGTCTGCTGTAAGACTGCAGAAGAGAAAGCAGCTCTTACTCAGGTTATCAGACCTGATGCAGTCAAGATCCGAAGAATACGTATCCGTTGAAATGCAGAACACCGGAAAGACAGTCAGGCAGACTACCTTCATGGATGTTCCGCTTGCCATAGAACATGTCAAATACTTCGCGCTTGAGAAAGAATTTCATTCATCCAGAAGGATAAAACATCCGGAATATCCTGATTCCAGCGGCATCATACAGCATGTACCAATGGGGGTGGTGGCTGCAATTGCACCGTGGAATGTCCCACTTTTGATGGCGGTATGGAAAATAGCGCCTGCGGTTCTCGCCGGAAACACTGTTGTTCTCAAGACATCAAGATATACACCGGCATCGGCACTTGAGATGGCAGAGGATATTGCGCGCGCGGGTTTTCCGAAAGGCATTATAAACATTATTCCCGGAAAGGGATCTGACATCGGCAAGGTTCTGACCAAAAGTGAGAAAGTTGGCATGATCAGTTTCACAGGCTCAACGGAAACAGGTAAGGAAATTATCCGGGACTCCTCGAACGGTATTAAAAAGATCTCGCTTGAACTTGGTGGAAAGTCGCCGAACATTGTTTTTGCAGACGCTGATCTTGAAAGTGCTGCTAAAGGCGTTATTTTTTCAATATTTCTTAATTCCGGCCAGCTTTGCGAGTCAGGCAGCCGTCTGATAGTCGATTCAGGAATCAGTGAATCCTTTGTCGGTAAACTGAAAGAGAAGATGCTTTCCCTGCGAGACGGTGATCCTATGGAATTCACGACAGATATAAGCGCAATAACAACATTAGAACAGAAACAGAAGATTGCGGAGATGGTCCAGGAATCAACCGATGCAGGCAGCCAGTTGCTCGCTGTTAAGGATATTGTGAATTCCCCGGGCGGAGGTATATATTATCCGCCTACCATGCTGCAGACCGCACAGGGAAAAGCATCCACAATTGATGAGGAAATATTTGGTCCAGTACTATCAGTTGATACTTTCAGGGATGAAGAGGAGGCAATTGTAAAGGCCAACAACACAAGATACGGCCTCGCCGCATCTGTCTGGTCCAACGACATCAGGAAAGCAAAGAGGGTCGCATCAGGCATAAAAGCTGGAACTGTCTGGATCAATCAGTACCATCTTCTTTCCGCAGCAGCTCCCAGGGGGGGATTCAAAGAAAGTGGAGTCGGCCGGGAGCTGGGACTTGAAGGTATACTTGAGACGACGCAGACCAGGCATGTTTTTATAAACGGGAGCAAAAGCGATTTAGATAATGTGGCCTATGGTCTCCTTCTGCCAGAGGGTCAGGATTAAAGTGGCAAATGAGACTGATGCAGGCAGACCGGGCACCGTCAAGATCGATCTGCTCAAAAGGGATGAGGTTCGAGATTTCCAGCTTCCAACCGGAATCAGAGAGATGATAAATGAAAAATTTAAAATCAACCCCTCCGAACAAATAAGATCCTGTCTCGTGGACATCGAGCAAATTGAACCTGACAAAGAAATATTAAGGATACTGAAAGAGAATTTCTCAGGGTATGAAATATCCTATTCGTTCACGGAAAGATATTTGCATTCATTCGGAAGATCCAGTCCGGAAATACTCTCTCTGTTAAACGGTGGTAAATTGAAACCTTTTGCGGCTGTACTATATCCAGATTCCACCAACGTCCAATATTTAATGCCCCTTCTGAAAAGAAATAATATAAGGGCTGCGGTCAGTGGTGGTGGAACTTCAGTAACTGCACCTTTTCACTTCATGGATCTCTCCAGGATCGTGTGCATTGACACCATGCATCTGGATGAGATAGAAATAGGAAAAAATTATGTAAAGGCCGGTTCAGGAGTCAGAGGCATAGATCTCGAAAGCAAACTGAATAGCAATGGCAGTACATGCGGGCACTTTCCAGAATCCATGTTCTATTCCACGGTTGGTGGGTGGGTCTCGACAAAATCATCTGGCCAAGAATCTAATTTTTATGGAGACATCGAGGACATTGTGATTGGGGTGAGGATTGAAAGATCTGATGGCGAAATAACCGATGGGGTTTATCCAAGAGAATCAGCTGGCATCGATGGAAAATCCATTGCAATAGGATCCGAAGGGAAGACGGGCCTTATAACTGAAGTTATTCTGAAAACCTTTAAAATTCCTGAAAACAGGTACTATGAATCAAGACTCTTTCACAGTTTCAAAGATGGCCTGGATTTTCTTGAGGATCAGAGCAAATATCCTGCTGTGACCAGACTTTCTGATGAAACTGAGACTGAATATCTTCTCCGGAACACAGAAGATAGTCGGGGAAAAAGAATTCTTTTCAGTTATGCAAAAACGCGGGGTATGAAACTACCTGGCTCATCCCTCCTGATACTGGTGGGTAATGAGAAAATATCATTAAACGGTAAAGCCGGCATAAAACTTGGATCAGCCATTTCACATATGTGGGAGCGAAACAGGTACGGCAGGCCTGAGATAGGCAACTCATTGTGGGGCCTTGGGCTGGTTCCGGACACAATGGAAACATCATGCAGGTGGGAAGATGCCTTTACTCTTTATAAAGAAACAATAGAAACATTTCAAAAGGAGACCCGCTCCAAGAATATACGGGGTGTAATAATGTGTCATGCCTCTCATATCTACCGTTTAGGCCCCGCCCTTTATTTCACCTTTATCACTGATGTAAAGGAATATGAAGATCTTCTTTCAATAAGAAATTCCATCTCAGAAACATTTTCCTCATGCAATGGTGCAATTACTCATCATCACGGAATAGGTTCGCTTTTCATGCCGATGAACAACCAGATGAAGGTAAAAATAATGAGCAATATCACAGATCCAGTACTGTCAGGATCTGAACATGTTTGAATTTTCAGCGAAAACCAGAGAAAAGGAATTGCAGTCATCGAGTGGTCAGGCATTTGATGTACTAGTCATAGGTGGAGGAATTATTGGCGCGGGCGTTGCGAACACATTAAGCCAGGCTGGAATATCAGTAATACTTGTCGATATGGGAGATTTTGCTTCAGGAACCAGTTCAGGTTCCTCAAAGTTAATCCATGGTGGCCTGAGATATCTCGCGCAGGGGCGCTTCAGGCTTACAAGAAACCTGTTGAAGGAGAGAAATTACCTTATGAGGAAAACAGATCTTGTGAAACCGATTGATTTTGATATACTCATAGGTCCGGGTATGTTTGGAAGATTTGAAATAAGGATAGGACTTATGTTATACAGGATTCTCGGTGGTGGAAAGCATTCAGCGTATATTAAAAACAACGGCGTTTTTCCGGATTCAGTCAAAGGTTATTACACCTATAAGGACTGCATAACAGATGATGCGCTGCTTACTGTAACAAATATCGTTTCTGCCCACATGAACGGTGCTGTCTGCCTAAACTACGTTAAATATACAGGTTCTTCTCTAATTAATAATGAAAGTGTGGCCAAACTTAAGGACATGGTATCCGGGCATTATATTAGTATCAGGTACCGGGTCCTGGTTAACTGCGCAGGACCATGGATAGATGATGTTTTAGGCCATGAAAAAATTGGGAACTTCAGGCTTTCTAAGGGGATACATCTCATTTATCCACGGGAGGTTTACAGCAGGGAAAGCGCAGCAGTTGTGAAATCAAAGGTTGACGGTAGGCAGATGTTTGTTATTCCAAGGGGAAAAGTCGTCATTGTAGGGACAACTGATGATTTCGTGGGTTCTCCTGACAATTGGAACATCACGGAATCTGAAAGAGATTACGTAATCAGAAGCCTGTCTTTTGTCTCTGCAGGAATAAGCAGGGAAAAAATAATTGGAGAATATTCCGGCATCAGAACGCTTCTTGGGAGTGGAAACAATCCAGGAAAGATGAGCAGGGATTTTACCGTAATAAGAAGGGATAATGTATTTACAGTTATAGGCGGCAAGGTAACTGATTACAGGAGGGTTTCCAGAAAGACGGCAATTTTTGTATCAAGATATCTTAAAAAGGGAAGAATCAGGAGTACACTGCCTAGGCTGGATTACAAACCTGACCTTAATGACAGGGTTTCATCCGCCGTTAAATATGAATGTGCATTATTCCCGGATGATGTCGTAAAGAGAAGGTCTTCCGTTTATTATTTTGACCCCGAATCCATGCACCTTGTCAATGAGACCGCCTTAAAGTTGCTTAACCCACTCAATGAATAGATTATGAAGACGGTCCAGACAAGTACATTACCGCCAAATGCAAAGTGTCCAGCCCTTAAACAGCCCAAATTCAGGTAGCCGAGCACTGGCAGTCGCGTTGAATAACGGATTAGACGGGATTCATTATTATCCATGTGAAAACTCAATACTTCAGTAAAAAAAGTTCAATTCATAATCCCTTCATTTTTTAAGAATCCATAAAATCCAGAGTTTAAATGACCGCCTGTATCTAAAAGTCTTAATGATTCACCAATCTTGCATGACCAGTAGGATCAGGCAAAATGCAATTAGTTTTTTAGCCAGTGAATTCTCGTGCAGGCTATCTTACGAGGGAATCGAATAAAGGTATGGTTTAATTCACGGAGGCGCCGCTCGCAGAAATACTTGTCTTTTGCTTCGAATTGGATATTATCATTACATCAAAGATTACTGCCAGTATGAATCCAATTGACATTAGATAAGAATTTATGTTGTTCTGGCCATCGAAAACAAAGAAAAGTCCATTAACACCTGCAAGAATGATGGAAAGCAGAAGTGATAGGGAAAGGATTGACATATTGAATCTTCCGCTGAATAAAGATACAAATAAAATACCTATTGAAGTCAGCCCTACTAAAATGCCTATCATCATATGTACCATTATAAAAGCGAATCCAGAATATACACCCATAAAGCCCATCATTCCTAAAAATGAAAGTGGGTGCGGTAAAGTCACGAAAAGGTTTACATACATACCAACCAAGAACTGTATAACCAGAAATGCCAGTTCAAATGAAGCCATCATAAAAACCGGTCTTAGGAAGGCCCTATCTTTAATATTTCCAGTTTTCATAAAATTCACCAAATCTTACCACAACCTGTATATTTTGTCCAATCCAGCCATCCAATCGGAGGATAGTAAACTTATGTCCTTTATTGCCATTTTACCTGCCTCAGTTAGCACATAAACCTGTCTAACTCTCTGTCCCTGGCTCATTTCGTTTCGCTCAACATATCCATCCTTAACAAGGGAGGTAAGAGCAGGATAGATAGACCCGGCTGTGGGTCTCCAAAAGCCGTCGGTCTTCCTCGAAATCTCGTTCATTATTTCATAACCATGCATGGGTTTCTCCATTAGAATATTAAGGATTAGCGGCTTAAGGACTCCTGGCGGTATCAGATTGATCTTAAACGGACCGCATCTGCACATGCAATTTCTACCTTTCATTACGACCACAATCCAGATAAATGAATTTACTTCTGAACTATTTTGAACGGAATTCAATATCCGATTTTATATCGAATCACAATGTAATTAAAATATTAGGTGGTAAAGAGATCACTCTTTACCGGAAGTTTCTTTTTGTGCAGCTTTTATGCGCTCCAGTTTCTTCTCGAGAATAGTTATTTCAGCCTCAAGCTGATCCTTGTAATCCTCAAGTTCCTCAGAAACCGTCCCCTCATAACGGTGACCTCTCATTCCATGTCTTCCAGATCCACAGCCGCATCCACAGTTGTTCATTTTTTCCATTTTGATTACCTCAATTAGATATTGTAGGCGTCTATATATAGGTGTTGATATATTGGGAACAAACTGACAAACAATTTATCATCACTATCAAAAAATGTATTATCTTAAAATAGATGTCTGATCATGCCCTTCCTGAGTTACTTCATTACACCCAAAGGTCTCGCAGAATACGGACCAGAAGATTTCGGGGCCGCCATTACTGCTGATAATGCCAAAGTAGTGGACGTAAGAACAAAAAGTGAATTCGCTCATGGGCATATCGATTCTGCAATTCACATCCCATTATCCGATCTCAAAAACCAGATCAGTAACCTTGACAAAAATGGAAAATACTACCTGATCTGTGCTACGGGCCACAGAAGCAGAGCCGCTGCAACTATTTTATTAAAGAATGGCTTCACAAACGTATCGCATCTGAAAGGCGGAATGTTCGCCTGGAACAGAAATAACAAGATAAAACACTAATTTAATCTGAATCAGATATTCAAAATAAGAATTATTATTCTAAAAACAGAACAGATTTTAAAAAACAAAAATGTATATTAAAAGATTAAACCGTTGAGGTTTAATCTTCAGAGTCTCCGCCAGCTCCGCCGCCTGGTGGTGCAGAAGGTCCTTTGGATGCCTTCGTGGCTATCACATCATCTATTCTAAGTATCATCACGCCCGCTTCAGTTGCTGAATCTATTGCCTGGATCCCGACCCTCAGTGGCTCAATTACCCCGGCCTTATCCATATCTTCAACGTTGCCTGTGAACACGTTTATCCCATGATACTTCTTGCCTTCGGCGTGCAAACTTCTGATCTTGATCAGTATATCTATAGGATCAAGACCCGCGTTCTCGGATAGTGCTCTTGGAATCTCCTCAAGTGCATTTGCAAATCGTTCTATCGCAAGCTGCTGCCTTCCACCGACCTTGGATGCATATTCTCTGAGCCGGTATGATATTTCTGATGCAGAAGAGCCACCGCCTGATGTGTACTTTCCATCCTCGACAGCTGCTGCAACAACATGGAGCGAGTCGGTAATTGAACGGTCAATCTCGTCCACAACGTGCTCTGTTCCACCCCTGACAAGTATGCTCACCGCTTTCGGGTTGTTGCATCCTGTTACAAATGTGAGGTAGTCATCGTCAATTTTCTTCTGTTCAACCAGTGCTGCTTTGCCAAGATCAGAAGCACTGAGCTCGTCAATGGACGAAGCTATTGTGGCACCCGTTGCCTTAGCCAGTTTCTCAATATCACTCTTCTTTACTCTCCTGACAGCATATATCCCTTCCTTTGAAAGGTAATGCTGGGCAAGATCGTCAATACCCTTCTGTGTGATAAGGACTGTAGCACCGGTCTTCTTTATCTTGTTGACCATGTCTCTAAGAAGATCCTCTTCCTGCGACAGGAATTTCTGTATCATGCTCGGATCATCGATCCTGATGTTTGTGTCAAACTCAGGCTTCTTGATCTCAAGGGCAGCGTTAAGAACTGCTATCTTTGCATTTTTCACGAAGTCGGGCATTCCAGGATGTACCTTTTCCTTGTCCACAATAATCCCTGAGATGAGTTCTGTATCCTCAATCTCTCCACCCTTCTTCTTGACAATCTGGATGTTGTCAAAGTCCACCACATACCTCGAGTCAACCTTTTCGGCAACGCTTTTTATCACCTGATAGGAGATAAGAGATAACTTCTCCTTGCTGCCGGATGCACTCTTGCTGCTCAGTGCAGTTTCAGCCATCTTTCTCAGCAACTTCTCATCGTCTATGGAAACTTTCTTCGCCATGTTTGACAGAACTTCCTTGGCCTTTTCCGCAGCCATTCTGTAACCCTCTGAAATAACTGTTGGGTGAACATTCTGTTTAATCAGGGCCTCAGCCTCATTTAGCAAGGCGCCAGCAATGATTACTGCCGTAGTTGTTCCGTCCCCAACAAAGCTATCCTGTGTTTTTGAAACCTCAACCATCATTTTGGCAGCAGGGTGCTCTACGTCCATTTCTTTGAGAATTGTAACACCATCGTTCGTGATTACAATGTCACCAAGCGAGTCCACCATCATTTTGTCCATTCCTCTTGGACCAAGGGTAGACCTTACAGACTGTGCAATACCTCTTGCAGCCTCAATGTTATTTTGCATGGCATCTCTGCCTGATTCCCTCTTCGTTCCTTCTTTGAGTATGAATATTGGTTGTCCACCTATCATGTTAATCAACCAAGTAAAAATAAACTTCTATATAACCTTTGCTAACTTTATTATGAATGTTATTTAACCGTTTAAATTCCATTAATGATTAAGTTTCCCAATAAGGCAGATCATGAAAAAGGCATTAGCGAATTGGATAAGAATTACCTTTTAAAACAAGAATAAGAACTGGCCCACGAGCCGAAATCAGTGATAGAACCTTGCCTTCCTGATATAATAAAACTCAAACAACAGAGTTATCCACAGCAAAACTGCCAGCGGAAACTCCCGTAATGCAAAAGCAGAAGATCCAGCTTGAACAATCAGTCCATATACATCATGAGTTCTTCCATGGCGGATTCTTGATATCCACTCGTCCATCGTTAGACCGGATTGATAGTTATCATAGAGAAGATGCGACACAAGGTCCACGAGAACACCAAAGCTCGCGAATGAACCCACTTCAATTCCAATGAAATCGAGGAGATTATTCCTATTGTATAAAATAAGAACAACGTATGTTGCGAATGACAGCAGGGCAAAATAAACCCCTTTTGTCTTCCCTGCTAACACCAGATGCTGCCATTCCTTGAAACTTATATTCTGGGCCATTCCTGATGTGCTAGCATTCCTCACATGATAATACGTTTTTCTTATGCCTGATAATATTCAATATGTGATACCTAAGATCATCTATGAATGATTTTTATTTGAGTTTATTAAGATCCTGCACTGAATTTACTGTCATAGATATCCATTGACTTTGAAATTTCCTTGAGTGCAGATTCCTTTCCGAGCCAACCCTTAACTTCAGTTTTCTTGTTTTCTAGAATCTTGTAAATCTCGAAAAAATTCGATATTTCTTTCGGGAGATGTTCCGGCAGATTCTCAATTGCCTCATAGTCCCTGTAAATCGGATCCCTGATCGCGACTGCCAGAACTTTATGATCCTCTTCCCCCTGGTCAAGCATTTCAAGCATGCCTATCGCCTTTGCCTCCACTATTATGCCGGGGTACGTCTGCTGTGACATAAGAAGTATTACGTCCATTGGGTCATTATCTAGATAATATGTCTGAGGGATTAGGCCGTATTCAGCGGGATACATCACTGAATGATGCAGAACCCTGTCCAGAACAATTCCCTGATGTTTTTTGCTGATCTCATATTTGCACTTGCTTCCCCTGGGCGTTTCCACGATTACATTGAATACATCCGGACAATCTTCTCCCCTTGGTACGGTGTGCCACAGGCTACCGTTTTTTTCCATGGTACTTCATGAATTCTTCCTTAATTTACTCTCCGAAAAACTTTGAAAAAGTAGCAGAAATACCGATTGCATCCTTAAATATTTTCAATCAATCAGGAAACAAAGGTGAATTTAATAGATGGCTAAAATAGGAATAATTGGAGGAAGCGGGGTATATTCGCTGCTGGAAGATGCAAAATCTAAGACAATGGAAACGCCTTACGGTAAACCCTCTGCAGATATTGATATTGGTTTTATTGGAGATGAGGAGGTCGCATTTCTTTCCAGGCATGGTAAGAAACACACGATTCCACCACACAAGGTAAATTACAGGGCAAATATCTGGGCATTGCATAGCATTGGCGTCTCCAGGATATTGACAGCAAACGCGGTCGGTTCCTTAAAGGAGGAATTCCCACCAGGAATGATGTTTATTCCAGATCAATTCATTGATTTTACGAAGAGGAGGGATCTCACATTCTATGACGGTCCTGATGTTTACCATATCTCTGCGGCTGACCCATTCTGTCCTGAGATAAACGGTGCGATCAAAAATGTTTCAGAGAACTTAGGTTATAAAACGCATGCGTCTGGAACATACATTTGCATCGAAGGTCCCAGGTTCTCGACCCGTTCCGAATCAAATATGTTCAGGCAGTTTGCTGACATAATCGGGATGACACTTGTTCCGGAGATAAATTTGGCTGACGAGCTTGCAATGTGCTATTCCACTATTGCAACAATTACTGATTACGATGTGTGGTCCGACAAGCCCGTTGAAACAAAGGAGGTTCTAAGGATACTGAAAGAAAACGAGGACAAATCTCTTAATATCATCAAGCAATGTATACCTAAGATTTCTGGGGAAAAGCATTGCAATTGTTCAGGAAGATTAGACGAAGCGAAAATCTGATTTAGGTGTAAATTTAATGAAATTAAAATTTTTAGGCGGAGCAGAAGAAGTTGGCAGACTGGCAATAAAGATGGATTTTGGAGGCGTAAAGGCCATGGTTGATTATGGTCTGATTCCGGAGAAACCGCCTGAATATCCTTTACCACCAGAAAAGGTGGATGGTGTCTTTTTGACACATTCCCATCTTGATCACGCGGGTTCTTTACCAGTCTATTTCAACAAGTACGATGCGAATTTTTATGCGACGATAATGAGTGCGAACAGCATACGTCCTATGCTTGAGGATACAATAAAGATTGCAGATATTGAAGGATATACGAAAATGTTCAACAAGGATGACATTTCGCAGTTATACTCCATGCTGGCACCGATAAAGTATGGCGAAACAGATTCTCTCAAGGATCTTGATTTCACCGCACATAACGCAGGTCACATACCAGGATCGACAATGTGGAAGTTCACGAATTCCACTGATATGCTTGTCACAGGAGACCTCTACACCAGAGACACAAATCTGTTAACAGCCGCAACCCCGGTCCACGCAGAAAACCTGATTATAGAGAGCACATATGCAGGCAAGATACATGAGGATCGCCAGAAGGTTATAGACAGGCTGCGTTCACGCATAAAGGAGGTCGTTGGAAACGGTGGAAAGGTAATTCTCCCTACATTTGCCGTCGGCAGAACACAGGAGCTGATAATGACGATAGCGGACATGGGCCTGAATATAGCTGTTGATGGAATGGGAAACACGATCACAAGTATCTACTTACACACACCAGGATTCTTCAGATCACAGAATGAGTTCAGGAAGGCTGTAAAGAAAACAATGCATGTGAGAGGCCAGAGGGACAGAATGACCGCAATGGATGCCGATGTCATAATAACAACATCCGGTATGCTGGATGGCGGGCCAGTTCTTGGATATATCAAGAACTCGCTTGAGGACGACAAGTCAGCAATTTTTATCACTGGATATCAGGTTGAAGGAACCAACGGTAGGAGCCTGATAGAAAACGGAACATTGAACATAGATGGTTCGTCTGTCCGGCCAAAGATGAAGGTCGAGTTCTTTGACATGTCTGCGCATGCAGGCCATGACGAGCTTATTAAATTCATTGACGGGGTGAATCCTAAGCGTGTTATACTATGCCACGGAGAAAACCGTGAGAAGCTTCTTCCGGATCTGGCTAATTATGAGGTTATACTGCCCTATAACGGCAATGAGATAGAGATCAACTGATTTTTTTAGTGTCAGGCTGCAGTACCCCCATTCTTGCAGCCATCCTTGCGTATAGAAGAACAAGTGGTAGTGTGACAGCGGGAAGAATGCCAATGAATATCCATGCAACCTCATATCCAAACACAAGAACATAGGTGAAAGCTACAGTAACACTAAAACCAAGAAGTATCTGGATGGAATTGAAGAGGCCAGAATTTAGCGCAACAAACCTCCTATCCTTCTCAATGAATACGACCGTGGAATATTCCAGCGATGATATCGAGACCGTGAACATACCCACTACAAGGGCTGATACCCACATGCCGGTTACTCCAAGGAATGGTATCCATATAACAGACACACACAGTGCGATCACCATCCAGACTGCATTTCGTATAAGATTCTCCTTCCTGATCCTGCCAGAGAAGAAGGAACCAAGAATGCCAAAGAATAGAACACTGCTTCCAAGTGCTCCAGCGTAATACAGCGGGATTCCGCTGAACGTCGCATAATCCTTCAGGTATTCTGAATAAACGTAAGTAGTGGACCAGAAGCCTGAAAATGCTATGGCCAGCAGCCAGATCAGAGGATTCTTTATTCGATTCCTCAAAGCTCCTTTCTCAAAATTACCGCTGATTGTGCCCTGTTTTACACCAAGAAAGAATATTAATGTAGTTACTGCGGTAATGGAGGCCTGCAATTCCTCATTGAAATGAAGACCAAAAAAAGAGGTAATTGGCGTAAAGGCAAATACAGCTATACCGCCGCCAATGTCGAATGCAGCATTGTAGTATCCCATGTATAGTCCCAGCTTTTCCGGGTTAGAATCATTCAGAACTGAAACAGCAGATGAAAAGAAGAAAGCGGCTCCAAAACCGCTGAGAAATCTCAGAAACAATAAAGCATCGAAATTACCTGCTATCACCTCAGCAAAGCCGGATGCCGACATAATCCCAAGACCTAGGACGCAGTTGTTCCTTGATCCCCATTTTGCGGCAATTAGACCCGCCGGCACCTGGAAGAGACCTGCGCCCAAAAGAAAAAATGCAAAGACGAGACCAGCCTGATCCACAGATACGCTGAATGCAGACGAAACCTGATAAATGGCAGGGGCAAGGTTGTACCAGTTCATAGAATATACGAGTCTTGAGGCCATCAATATGGGAATGGAGTGCCGTCGCACCATCATCTGATCTTAAGCGCGCATAAGTGAATAAGAATTTTGAGTATTATAAAACGAACAACCAATAGACCAAACGTGTCAAATTTCAAAACAAAATTGCATTGAAGTTTGTTTGCAACCCAAGGAAAAAATTAACCAAACTAATATATGGCTAAATAGAATTTAGCGGCTTGAATGACTAAAGAGGAGCAGATCCTTGGATGGCTAGGAAACGGAAAGCCCACAGGGAGGAAGCTCATAGACCTTAAATGGAAAATTTCCAGAAAGGGTGATTATTATACGCTTGAAAATGAGAAGGTACCGTTCACGCTGTTTCTTTATTTCATTGAGAACAAGATAGTTCAGGTTAAGCTCGATACTGGAATTGAAACCGCCACTTCCCCAAGCAGGGATCGTCTCGGCACTTACAGAACCCTCCTTATAATGAACAGCCAGGTCGCACATGTCAAGTTCATGATCGAAGGAATTAACGAGAATGTGGTCGCACG
The DNA here is from genome assembly GCA_021850505.1 of Thermoplasmata archaeon. Next base: position 24,554 of record JAJZLW010000060.1, on the reverse strand, counting down.
TGTTGACATGGACATGCAGACAATTACGAAGGCAGAATTGGATGAGGCACTTAATGCCCTTCTCTCCTCCCTTTACATGATGGTAAGGGCTCTCCACCTGGAAGAGGAATTCAACAAACAGATTGTTGACAGAATGCTGATGCTCGTGAGGGAGATGCAGGAAGAGGGGAAGTCTAAGATTGAAATAGTTGACTTTTTAAAATCAAGGATGGGATTCAGAGAGGAAGACGCAAACCGAATAGTTGAAGAATTTCTCTCGGAGGATCTGCGAGGTAATGAGAGATTATATGGTTAGGTGCAAGGATGGTAGTTAAGATAGATAAGCTGGATGAAAACACTAAAAATGAGACGATTGTCGTTAAAATATTATCTCTCACTGAGAAGGAAACGAAGAGTGAGAAGGGAGAGGGCGTCTATCACTACGGCCTCATAGGTGATGAGACTGGGACAATGCCATACACGGCATGGGCACTTCCTGCAACAATCAGGCAGGGTGATGTTGTCGAATTACGGAACTTCTCCGTTAAGAAATACAACGATTCGCTCAGATTATACCTTGACACAAGAACTGATGTAATATTGAGACCGGAAGACAAGATGGATGTAAAGAGGGTTTACAAAGAATACAAGATCAAGAACCTCACGCTTAAGGACCAGTATGTTTCTGTATCAGGAAAGATAACTGATGTGATCGAGAAAAAATACGAAAAGGACGGCCAGCAGAAGGATGTTTCGTACTGCTCACTGGAGGACGATACCGGCTCAATCCGGCTTTCACTGTTCGAGGTTAAGATCAAACCGGATAAATTCTATAGATTGGAGGGTTTGAGGGTATCAGAATTCAAGGGAAGGCTGAGGCTTTCCGGCGGTGACCGGACAAAGATACTTGAGATAAAGGCATTTGAGATACCTGAAAGGAAAATATTCAATATCTTTGAAGTCACTGGGCCGGTGGATTCCATAACACTGACAGGATTTGTTGTTTACCTGGGCGAGAAGGGAGGTCTTGTAAGAAGATGTTCAGAGTGCAGAAAAAGCACCGACGACATAAAGTGCCCTGAGCACCCGGACGCTGAAATGTTTCTTGATCTCTACGCATACTTCACACTTGAGGATGGCACGGGTGATATCCCATGCACCGCAGGCCGAACCCCGCTTATGGATCTTTTGAATATAAAGGATGAAGACCTGAATCTAGCGAAACCGAAATACAGCAAGAATGATATAATAACAAAGATTGAGAAGGCACTAATGCCTGGACCCCTCAGCTTTACAGGTGACGCGTCTTCCGGATCGAATGGCATCTCATTCAGGGTAAGGAAGATACAGAAGATCAGTGAACCAGAATTGAGGCTTTATTCTCAATTACCGGGGGACGAGATATTATGATGGCACGGAAACGCGAGAGCTCAAAATGGGTCTTCTCAAAGGAGCTCAAGGATACAACGTTTGTTGAGGAATTGCCTGAAAATGAAAGGGGAAAGCCTTTTGTGGTAACACCGCTTGGCACCAGGATAAAGAGGATTCTTATTGCAGGATTAATAACAGCGAAGAACAGCGAGGAGAACCTGACCAAGTTGACCGTAGCAGACAACCTTGGATCCTTTTACGTGTCGGTTTTCAAGAATGAATATCAGCCCGGACTGAAGGAAGATGCGGATTCCCTTGAAATAAATGCAAAGGTGGTGATAATGGGAAGGGTCAACTCATTCAAGACAGACGAGGGCGTGCTATACCTGAACATAAACCCGGAGAAGATAATGCATGGCGATTCACTGTCATTAGCATACTGGGCTGCAAGGGCTACGTTTGTTGTAAGAAGAAAGATACTTGCTATTCAGGAAATGAAGAAGCTTGATTCCCCGGATAAACAGAAGATTGTCGCCATGGGTTATTCAGAAGAGGAAGCGGAATGCGCCCTGAGGCACATAGAGCATTACAAAACATACAATGTGACCGAAATGCTTGCAGCTGTTATGAGTTCGTCTAAAATGCCGTCGGATTCCCAGGAAGAATCAGGCAACAAAGAAAAGGTGCTGATATTCATAAAGACCCACTCAGACCCACAGAAGGGCTGCAGGTACGAGGACATAATAGCGTACATGAAGGATAATGGTATGGAACAGGCAGATACAGATGAATTGCTTAATCAGCTGGGCGCCGATGGTGACATCTACGAGGTCTCCCTTAAGCGGTATAAGGCAGTTTGATCCATGTTTCATCAGATTAATTTACGAAACAAATATTTGAATGCACCCTCACTCAGATCCAACATTTTAAGGTAATCACCCTCACCATACGATTCGATTATATTCATGCACTCCTTTGCCAGTTTCCCGCTTTCATCAAATTTATTCAAGTCCTTCCACCTTGGGAATACTTCTCTTTCCTCCAGTGTGTTGTGATCAACAAGCAATCTGAAATAAAGTGGAATTCTATCGTTATATGTTTTTATATCGCCTCCATCATGCCACTTCTTTAGATTTGTTGCCAGGGTATTTATCAATTTGTGATCCGCCTTTATCTTCTCGATCTTTTCCGCATATTGTTTCTGATCATCCCATTGCGGTTCTATCAATTCTGGAAAGACTATTTTTTCCTCAACCTCAACATGAACATTCATTAAAAAGGCATGAAACGAAGAAAATTCTTCATTTGAAATTCCGGTAACCTGTTTTTCTTTCATTCTTTTCATGGCAAGATGTTCAATCATAAGTATTTCTACAAGATCAGCCATATTAGTGAAGAGATTTAATGTGAATAACTTTTAGCTAATATATGGATGTTTAGGATATCCTCTTCGGATAATGAGTGAGCCGTGCCAAGATGATCTGACTGCCGTTATCATATAAATAGTGTCATTCAAATTATATAACCGGTTACATATAGGAGCATATAGGGTGGATTTGAGGCATTAGGAATTGAAGGAATGGTAAAAACTGTTAACAAGAAAACTAGAAAGACGATAGTAGTTAAGGCCCTTTTTTGCTTGTTCCATTGAATATCATACATCCACATCCTTCACCGCGAATTCATCCATCAAAATAACCGGTTTCGAGAGACCCGTTATCTCAGCACCTATGTTGGTGTAGAAAGTGAAATTGGTCCTTGGGAAATTGAACCAGCCACAGATGCATACTGAACGGAAAGAAAAGTTGTAAAGTGCATGCCTAACATTTGAACTTTCATTATTAAATTGTAAAATACAGTTCCATGAACCATTTTCAATAAATGCTGGTCCATGATATTGTCTGCTACTACATAGGGAGAGGTTGGATCGTTTACTCGCCGGAGCGTATAAATGAAAACCATCAGTTACCTGAGTCCAGCAATTCAATCCAGGAGCGCTCAGATTCTGGGATATGACCAAACTCTTCGGATGCAGATTGGACGGAAGTGAACCGGATACGTTCATGATTAATCCGAACCAGGGGCGCTGTCCTTCTGTTGCCAGGTAACACTCAAATCCATGTATGGAAAGAAGAATGGTTGTACTCGGATATCCAGTCTCGTTTATTACAGCAGATGAGTTGACATACGCCGAAAAGAGCGGGCAGGTTTCATTGGAGTGATTGTAAAAGTTCGCTTTCCACTGATAATGTGAATAATCATTGACAACAGATATTGTCGGTTCAGGTTGGGACGATAACTCGTAAAATGATATTGGAACAGCAACTATGATGACCGCAATGACAGCAAAAAAGACCATCAGGGTTCTATTCTTCGCGATCACATCGTAGTTACTTCATCTTTGTATTAATTATTTACTCACCAATTTTATGCTTAACATACGAGGAAAAATACCAATCGTTTCTATAAGTTCTCTTGACCTTTTAATTATCCTGCTCATGATCTGTGACTTTCCCGTGCGGTACATCTTGATCCTTAACAGTATAAGACGAATATCCGTGACACTGTATTTCCCATTTATTATGTTCAATATCTGGAAGTGAAGAACCTATGCGTGTTCGGAGAATCCCGTCTATTAAGTTTACTTCAGGATCAATTCCCTCGCGGCTTTAACGTCATCGAGCCTTCCAGATGCGGTATTGATTGGCCTCTTTGAGATTTCTTCATGATCTTCTTTAAGTGATTTCTCGATTATATCTACAAATGCATCCAGGTCTCTCTTGGTAACTGTTTCCGTAGGTTCAATCATGAGAGCTTCCTTTACGATGAGTGGGAAATAGACAGTGGGTGCATGCATCCCGGAGTCAATTATGTATTTGGCTATATCCAGAGCTCTCACTCCTGTTTCCTCCGAAGAAAAGACAACTTCATGCTTCTTGAGACCTTCGTGTGAGATTTTGAGCGATCTGGAAAGCTTCTTGGCGAGATAGTTTGCATTCAAAACTGCCCTGCTTGAATTCATCTTCAACCCATCTGCTCCATTTCTTTTTATGTATGACCATGCCCGAAGCAAAACGCCAAATGAACCATAGAAGGAGGCAATATTCCCAAGTTCAGTATTGGAATAATCCATGTAATATCCTGCATTATTTTTCCTGACTATTGGAGGCGGAAGTAAATTTGCGAGATGTTTTTTAACTGCGACTGGTGCAGCTCCAGGTCCTCCACCACCATGAGGGGTGGCAAATGTCTTGTGAAGATTAAAATGAACGATGTCAAAACCCATGATCCCGGGCGACGTTATGCCGAGAATTGCATTCAGGTTTGCCCCATCATAATATAGCAGAGCCCCTTTTGAGTGAACTATTTCAGCAATTTCCAGGATATCCGGATCAAATATGCCTAATGTGTTTGGATTTGTGATCATGAAACCAGCAGTCTTCTCGGTAACAGCATATTTCAATGCATCCAGATCGACGGTCCCATTTTTGTTTGAAGGTATTTCCACAACGTCGAAGCCTCCCATGGCAGCAGATGCAGGATTCGTTCCATGAGCGGAATCCGGGATAACTATCTCCCTTCTTGTGTCAAGCTCACCCTTAAGCTCGAAATACTTCCGTATTATCAGAACCCCAGTAAGCTCACCCTGTGCCCCTGCCAGCGGCTGCAGGGAGACCTCATCCATGTCAGATATTTCTTTTAGGTATTCCTGCAGTTCATACATGACTGCAAGAGACCCCTGGACAGACCATTCCGGTCTGAGAGGATGAGTTTCAGAGAAAAGATGCATTGCAGCGATCTTATCAGCATATTTCGGGTTGAATTTCATGGTACACGAACCAAGTGGATAGAATCCCGTATCAACTGAATAATTCATTTCAGACAGCCTGGTGAAATGTCTTACAACATCGTATTCAGGGACCCTGGGAACAGAAGGCTGGTCAATTCGCATGCTCTGTGGAATTATGGAATCGCTAAATTCTCCTGTAATCGTCTCAAACGTTGTTCTGCTCTGCATAGATTTGATATGCGGTTCATCATAAGTGGCCTGTTTGAAGCTCATCTGGTCCCTCCAAGTGATTCCGAAAGTTTTTTAATATCATCATCCGCGGTCTTTTCAGTTACTGAGAAGAAATAGAGATGTTCATCTGTTTTTTGCGGGAATGCAAACAATGAACGTGCAGGGACGCCTCCAAATATCCTATCAAGTTTCAGCTTTTCCTGCAGTTTTTCATTCTCAATACCGATCCTTACAGGAACATCTGAAAAGCTCGTGCCAGTGAAAACGTCTGCTTTAACATTTTTCAGCGAGGATAGGGATTTTTTCAGCTTAATGGCATTTTGAACGGTTGCCAAGGCGACCTTTTTCAGGCCATCCGGTCCAATGATCGTAAGGTATGATACGGCTGCAACTGCCATAAGAGCCTGGTTCGTGCATATGTTACTGGTAGCTTTTGCCCTCCTGATATGCTGCTCTCTTGTCTGCAGGGTCATGACATAGCCTGTTCGACCCTTCATATCCGTCGTCTGGCCAATGATCCTCCCTGGAGCCTTTCTTGCAAGTTCCTTCCTGAAGGTGAATACGCCAAGGTAAGGCCCTCCGAAGTTCTGGTGTATGCCTAGTTGCTGTCCCTCGGCAACTGCTATATCTGCACCATATGAACCGGGAGGCCTTACTGCCCCAAGGCTCACCGGATCCACATACGCAATCAGGAGAGCACCATTCAGCAGATCCCTTACTTTCAGGACATTCTCGTCAATAATGCCGTAAGAATTAGGGTTTTCTACCACAACAGCAGAAACATCCTGGTTTATCTTGCTGGCAATATCGCTGAGATCCATCATTCCTGTTTTTTCATCAAATTTATAAGTCTTAAGAACCACGTTCAGTCCGGAAGTGTAGTTCTCGATTATTTTCAGCTTATTTCTATAAATGTTCTCCGGCAGCAATATTACTTTCTTTTCATTTATACGGATAGCCATCCTTACAGCTTCACCAAGTGCAGTAGGTCCATCATACATCGAGGAATTTGTTACATCCATTTCGAAGAGATCAGAAATAATGCTCTGGTATTCGAACAGTGATTGGAGCATTCCCTGCGAAATCTCCGCCTGGTATGGCGTGTATGAAGTCAGGAACTCTGACCGCGATACGATTGAATCTACCGATGATGGTATTATCCTGTCATATACGCCGCATCCTAAAAAGTTAATAAAATTCTCATAATTATTCTTAGAAGCAAGAATGCCAGCCTGCCTTATCAGATCGTATTCAGAATAATGTTGTTCCATCTGTAACTTATCTTTTCTTATCTTCGATGGAATGTCCGAAAAAAGATCTTCGAAATTCTTAAAGCCAAGGTAATCCAACATTGCCAAATCGTCGTCCAAATTTGCACCTCGCCAGATATCAATCATCTGGATATTTTAGTTTGCAAAGAATCCGTTCAGGATATTTGAATAAATAAGCTTAAACACCTGTCAAAAATTAGTATAATTTAAAAATTAAAAATAAATACAATTAAGAATTTTCAAGCCAATTACAAAGATTATTTGTATTTGACCTTGCTTGATGCTCTGAATACGAACTTCTTCTTAGACGGGACGTCAATTATTTTTCTGGTCTGTGGGTTTCTGGCCTTTCTTGCCTGTTGCGTCTTGCGCTCAAAAATTCCAAAACCCGCTAGGTTTATCTTGGAACCCCTGTTTGCCTCTGCAACTACGTTGTCTAGGAAAGTCTTAATGACGTTCCTGGCCTGTTTCTGCGTTGTTGACGTCTTCTTCGATACGGTCTTCGATAGTTCGCTTATTCCTACCATTTGGTACCTCCAGATGTATATATACAAATAAGTATTAAAATATTTTGATCCAGTTTTTAATACGACTGCTGTTAGATATCATTTATCAACATTCTAAAATTTGCATAAAAATAATAACATATAATAAAACACTGTAATTCCATATGGAAACAGCGGGAATCCATAATATATAGTTGATATTCTCCATATTGATTGAGGATTAAAAAAGCACCCTGAAATTTTGAATCATAAAAATGAAGCAGATCTATGTAGCATGCTTCATATTTCCCTTTGTAGTGGCAATTATGCTGAATGGCGATTAAATTCTGTCATCGGGTGAAGTTGACGAAAGCTTGTGCATGATCTATAATGATCGTTTTCCACTTTAGGTTCAATAAAAAGTTTATAAAGATAAAATTGTAAATACAACATGAAAATAAACCGCCGTGAAAATGATAGAAAATTGGTTCTCGGAGAGGTATTCAGACAATCTTCAGCTTTCCTTCAGGGTTAAGGATCAGCTTCTTTCCGTCAAGACAGATTTCCAGAGGATAGATCTATTTGAGACCTATGACTTCGGTAAACTCCTGACGATAGACGGGACCGTTCAGCTAACAGAATATGATGAATACATTTATCATGAAATGATAACCATGCTGCCATTCTTCTCATTCAGAATAAAACCTGATTCAGCTTTAGTTATAGGAGGGGGTGACGGCGGAACTGCCTCCTCGCTTCTCAAGCTTGGATTCAAGAAAGTGACAAACGTTGAAATTGATTCTCAGGTCGTTGATGTTTCAAAGGAATATTTTCCTGAAATCTCATCGGCTTTCAGTTCAGACAGGTGCACCCTCATAATAGATGATGGAATTGAATTTGTGAAGAAGACCAAGGAAAAATATGACATCATTATTGTTGATAGCACAGATCCGGAAGGGCCTGCCGAGGGTCTGTTCAGTAAGAGTTTCTATTCATCCATCCACAAAGCACTGAAGAAAGGCGGCGTGATGGTAACGCAATCTGGATCACCTTTTTACCAGCCAAAGGCACTGAAGCTTGCAACGTCCGGCATACGATCAGTATTTTCAGAAGTTCTGACATACTGCGCTTTCATTCCTACCTACCCGAGCGGTTTCTGGTCGTTCACAATTGGATCTGATCTCCCGATCTCAAGAAAGGACAAAATAAAGCGGGGAAAATACTTCAATGAGGAGATATTGAGGGGGGCGTTCCTGCTCCCTGAGTTTGTGCGTAAAATAATGTCGTGAACTTATCCCTTATAGTTCCACTTTTCCTTTGCTTCGAGCAGCCTCTTCTCAAAGGAGGGCCCAAGTTTATACGCAAGTTCTTCAAGTTCCTTTATATTTTTAATAAAATTCTGCTTGCTGCTCCCTGAAATGATCGAGTTGAATCTTTTCGCGTTTGACACTGCTTTATAGTACATATATAAAAAGAAGACCAGCCCAATGAAGCTTACAGTGAATATCCAGTAGATCCATGTACCTGCAGCGGCGAACGAAAGACCTGCATTTATTAAATCCTTATTCCCGACAAGAAGGTTATTAAAAGCTATTACAAAAACCACAATGGATATTGCAGACAGTAATACGTAGAAATAAGATTGGATCTCCTTTAATGATGCATTCATCGCCTTACCCTGAACCAAAAATTCTATTTTAAACTATGTTGTTAACATGAAAAAAATCTAACTGTTAATTCACTTAAGATCATTTTCAGAAAGACAGGAATTTTCTTTTAAAAACAATATAACAGATTTTATTGCCCTGCTCCTGTGTGAAAACTCATTTTTTTCTTTTATTCCGACATCTGCAAGAGTTTTGTTTAAACCGTCAGGTATGAATACCGGATCAAACCCAAAGCCGTTTTCTCCAGAAGGGATTTCCGCAATTGTTCCATTCAGGATCCCCCCGAACTGCAATATTCTTCTGCCAACACACAGGGAAACCACAGTCTTGAAATATGCGCTTCTATCTTTGCCCTCAAGCAGCTTAAGCAGGCCATCATTGGATATCGTTTTACTCACAAAAGATGAATATGGCCCCGGGAAGCCTGACAGCGATCGAATATATAAACCGGTATCCTCAAGGAAAAAATTTCCATCTATTATTCCCTTCAAAGATAGAGCGCTCTTATAGGATATGCTCTCAGTAAAATCCTCCTGTAATTCATCATATTTGAGTTTTAACCATTCTATCTGAATCCCGGCATTGTTGAAAACCTCCCGGATCTCATCAAACTTGTGTTTGTTACTCGTAACAAATTTCAAACGTATCGTCTCCTTGCATCTATTTTGTTCAGATAATCAACTATTTCTTTCCCCGGCGGGAAAAATAGGACATAATTCTTAACAAAACTATCCCACAGTCCTGTCAATGAAGCATGCATGCCGTGAAATGATTCACGGAGCAGAAATAGATCCTGAGATAGATCTTCCATCTCTGCATTTAATTTGCCCATGCTGGCATCTATGATGCATATCTCATCTCCATCCGTCAGCATTATATTCCCCGTTGTGAGGTCTCCATGTGAAATACCGGCAGCATGCATTCTTGCAACTGTTTTTGCAAGACTCTCGATTATTCTGTCATTGTTAACTTCACGGGCTAACATGTCTCGCAGGCACTCACCATTTATTCTCTCCATTGTTATCTCCATATCTGTGAAATTGACTGAATAGATTATCGGCGTTCTTACAGAATGGGAAAGCCTGATCTCTATGGCGGATTCATTTTTCATTCTTGCTGTTCTTAGATACTGATCGAGATTTGGCTCCCTGTACCCTTTCTTCTGCCTCTTTTTTATAACTGCATCTCTCGTCAGATATTTTCCCAGGCTAATTACGGATTCTGCCCCCATCATTGTTATCTTGTTCCACGATGAATTTATCCATGGGGCCGCTACTTCGTCAATCCTGTATCTCTGTCTTATTCCAGTATCGGAAAGTTCATTCCTGATGCCGCTTTTATAGAGAAGGTATCCGGCCCTGGCTATCATTGCACCGTTGTCCATGCAGTACTTCGGTTCCGTCAGATAGACAGTGGAACCAGTTTCCTCGCCCATCATTTTAAACATTGACCTGAGCCGGTTGTTCATTGCAACCCCTCCTGCAAGCAGAATTTCTTTCTTGCCAAGATAATCCAGCGCACGTTCAGTAACTTCAACAAGCATGGCGAACGCTGTTTCCTGAATGCTGAAACAGACATCCTCCTTCCTCGCACCCTTTGAGAGAGCGTTTTTCGCTGCAGTATAGATTCCTGAAAATGATGTATTCATGCCTTTGACAGAATATGGAAGATCGATCAGTTTTTCCCCACTTAAGGCAAGTTTCTCAATGACAGGACCACCGGGAAACGGAATTCCAATATCCCTGGCGAATTTATCAAGCATATTACCCAGGCCGATATCTATTGTCTCACCGAAAACACGATATCTCCCGTCCATGTGGGCAATCACCTGTGTGTTGCCACCGGACACATAAAGCATAACAGGGTCATATGCGCCAGATACAAACCTGCCTATCTCTATGTGGCCCATAGGATGATTCACACCTATTACTGGAATCGAATATTTTATCGAAAGTGATCTCGCTGCAGTCGCAACAACCCTGAGACTTGGTCCCAGTCCCGGGCCCATTGAAAATGCTATGAGGTCAACATCTTTGATCGACAGGGATGATTCATTCATGGATCTGGATATAACAGAATGTGCATTCTCGGCAAGGAAGACCGCTGCCTCTTTTGGATGTATTCCGCCCTTTTTAGGTTTATAAGTTGCGGTGATGCTTGAGAGTATTCTACTTTCATCAACCAAACCGGATCCGAAAGTATGCGCTGTGCCCTCAAGACCAAGTACAATCACAAACCTGAATAACTAACATTCTAAAACTCTTTTAGATACCGTAGATCGGACTTTGAAATCTTTGGAAATTTACATGCCTATTTCTATCTTTTCAGGGAAGCTATTTTATCACTCACTGATCTAACGTTTTGCATGCTGGATCACCATAAAATATATTCAATCATGTTCAGAAGATATGGGGATCTTGGCTGGTGGCCTGCTGAAACAAGGGACGAAATCCTCATTGGAACGATCCTGACTCAAAACACGACATGGACCAATGTTACTAAATGTATTTCTGCACTTAATGGAGAGCAGTTTCTGACAATAAAGGAAATAGCGAAATTGGATCAAACAAGGCTGGAGGAATTAATAAGAAGTTCCGGCTACTTCAGGCAAAAGGCACTCAGGCTGAAGACAATATGTGCGAGAATAATATCAGATCTTGGCGGAATTGAGTCCATGGACAATATGTCAACAGAGGACATTTCGGAGTATTTTTCCAATCTCAATGGGATAGGAAGAGAGACACTGGATTCAATCCTGCTATATGTTTTCAACAGACCAGTCTTTGTAATTGACGCATACACATTGAGGATCCTTGAAAGGGTATATGGATCAAAGATCCATCCAGATAAAATAAGGTCAGATGTCGTTCATGACCTAAAATCCAGTACAACAGATCTAAAAAATTATCACGCTACGTTTGTTGAGACCGGAAAGAACTATTGCAGGAAACAGCCTAAATGTGTGGAATGCCCTCTCTATAGCGAATGCAATTACGCAATTGATTTAAGCTCTCCATAGCCGATCAAACGCCACCTGTTCATGATTCTCCTGCCTATCGCAACCCTGTCGCCAAGGTTGGCAGCAACAGGATACCTCAAGTTTACCTCGATGTCATCCTTTCTTGCTGATGAGACGACTGCCACTGTATTAGCTGTCCCGACGGTAAGCATGAGACTTTCCTTGCTCTTGATCGGTGTGATACTCTGTTCTTCGGCAAAGCCAACCACTCTCTTCAGCAAATGCGTCTCAACAACAGCATCAGTTATCATTGGAGGCGCCTTTCCGACATTCCCTATGATCTTGCCGGTAAACTGGTCATTCTTTGTAAGAAACGGATCCAGCTTAGTACCAACGGCCGCAAGCCCGCCCGGATGAATCCTGTCGAGTGAACTGTTTCCCGCTCTCAGAGAGACAACCTCCGTTATAATATTCTCCCAGGTTTGCTTGTTTCCCTTTGTTATCTGCAAGCCTGGTGTGATTTCAATCTCCTGTCCAACAACAAGTTCCCCTCTCACCAGTGATCCACCGAGTACTCCGCCAACCAGTCTTGCAGGGTCTGTCCCTGGTTTGTTGACATCGAAGGATCGGGCAACATACATCATTGGATCCACGCCCGGATCAAAAGATGGCGTAGGAATCCTTGTTTCAATTGCCTGAAGGAGCGCGTCTATGTTCACATTATGATATGCACTTACAGGTATTATCGGTGCATCCTCGGCAACGCTTCCCTTAAGGAACCTCTTGATCTCATCATAACTTTCCATTGCCCTTTCCCTTGTGACAAGGTCAATCTTATTCTGCGCCACCACGATATCCTTGATCCCCATTATCTCAAGTGCCGTAAGGTGTTCCCTTGTCTGCGGCTGCGGACACTTCTCATTTGCAGCAATAACCAGTAGGGCGCCATTCATTATGGAAGAACCGGCGAGCATGGTTGCCATCAGCGTTTCATGACCCGGTGCATCGACAATTGATATTGATCTTGATTCCTTGCAATTACCGTTTTCATTCTTTCTGGAGTAAAAAATATTGCCGCTGTCATCCACGCACTTATATATTTCAGTGTCAGCATAACCGAGCTTTATTGAAATTCCCCGTTTAATCTCCTCACTGTGGGTATCTGTCTTGATCCCGGTGAGCGCATTCGTAAGTGTGCTCTTTCCATGGTCGACGTGCCCGACCATTCCAATATTCACGCTTGGCTGTGAACCCATTTCACTGTCCTTGAGCCTTTTCTTCCTCAACAGGATTTGGCCCGTACTGAACTATTTTAAGGTTAAGCTGAGCGATATCGGTACCGACGACTGCTCCCCTAACAGTTACTCTTTTCCTCTTTCCCTCTTTTCCAAATTTACCAGAGGTGTAAGTCTTCAATATTTTCTTCTTTCCCGCGAGCTGCAGATCTGAGCGCATGGCAAAACCATCTATTGAGGTTCCACCCGTGAGCTTAAGCCTGTATCCCGGCAGGTTGAAGAAAACGCCGTCCAGTTCCTCTCCAATCTTTCTTCCAGAAAGCGATCCTAAGTTTTCAGGCGTGACTTCTTTTTTATATGTCTTTCCAGTTTTTGGATCAGCTATCAGTGCCATTGCATTTGCCATTACTTCTATCCTCCAATCTTTATGATTCTAGAGATTCCGGTATTTTCACTGAGTTAATAAATGATGCCATATGCTTTATGATATATGGCAAATTGGCTGATAGATGCGGCAATAGATGATAGTTAGAAGAAACCTCCTGCCCGACAACCAAAATGAAATCGATCAGCCACCATAGACATAATTTATTTTTCTTTGAATGAATAAACATCCGGTTGCGGTTCGAATCTTTTTTAACGTTCATGTAATTATCCAGCAATGAGTGAATTTGATGCCATAGTTGTTGGAGGCGGTCCAGCCGGTTCATCATCTGCCATTAAAATGGCTTCTTCGGGACTTAATGTTTTACTTGTTGAGCGATCCGACCCGCCTGGAAGCAAGAATGTTTCTGGCGGAATCCTGTGGGGCAAGGATCTTTCTGCAATTGTACCGGACTGGGAAAAGAATGCACCGCTTGAAAGATACATAACTGCAAAGGGCACTGGATTCCTGACCAGTGATTCAATGTTATCGATAGATTTCAGGTCAAAGAAACTGGAGGCAGCAAAGACAGGTTATTCCGTGCTTAGAGCGAAACTTGACCAGTTCCTTGCAAACAAGGCAAAAAGCTCCGGCGCTACCCTTGTTACCGGTGTAACGGTTGATAAGCTTGCCTTTGAGGGAGACAGGGTAATAGGTGTTCTACAGGATGGTGACACGATCACATCGGATGTCGTGATCCTGGCGGAAGGTGCTAATCCAAGGGTCGCCATAGATTCCGGCGTGAGGAAACCAATCGGCGATAAGGACATTGCAATCGGTATAAAGCAGGTAATACGGCTGCCGGAATCAACCATTAACGAAAGGTTTAACCTCCGCGGAAACCAGGGGTTCGCAGGCGAATACGTTCTAGGGTTCCTTCAGGGAACGGTCAAGGCTGGTGCTTTTATGTATACAAACAAGGACACAATATCACTTGGTATTGTTGTCAACATGTCTGGACTGAGAGAAAACAACAGCACATATTCCTTCAACATCATGGAGCAGTTTGCCTCTCATCCGTTCATACAGCCATACATCGAAGGCGGGAAAGTCGAGGAATACAGTGCACACCTTGTATGCGAGGGCGGAATAAATTCAGTTCCAAGATTGAGTGGAAATGGTTACATGATTGCGGGGGACTCTGCAGGGCTTACTTTCAGCAACGGTCTTGTTATACAGGGGATGAATTATGCAATTTCATCAGGCATTGCAGCCGCTGAGACCGCCATCGCAGCAAAGGCAAAGAGCAACTTTTCATCAGATTTCCTCTCATCATATGACAGGAACCTTTCTTCCAATTACGTGTTGAAGGATATGAATACTTTTAGGGGGATCGAGAATGTTACCTGGAGTAATTTAATGCACAAAGCTGTACCGGGAATAGCTGAAAATGTACTGTTCAGGATGTTCAATGAGACAGGACAGCCAAAGGAGCATCTTTCCAGCATCTTGATGGATTCAGTCAGGGAATCGAAATATTCAAAATCAGATTTAATAATTGAGGCATACAGGGCATTAAGGAGGTTGTAAAATGGAAATTGAAGAAAAACTGGCTTTATTGAACTACAAGACAGACAAGAGTTACGAGCACATCACCGTAAATCCGAACATATGTGAAACCTGTCCGGATCATTTCTGCACATTTTCCTGCCCCGCGAAATGTTACACCTTGATCGAGGGCAAATTAAACTTCAAATATGAAGATTGTGTGGAGTGCGGAACCTGTATTGTTGCATGTTCACATGGATCCGTATCCTGGTCAAATCCGAAAGGTGGCCATGGTGTGAAATACAAATTTGGATGAGGTGATTAAAATGAAGATAGTTGTTATGATTAAGCAGGTGCCGGACGCCGAGGAAATCTTCATTGATCCGGTTAAATTCACGCTGAACAGATCACAGGCAAGAGGTATCATAAACCCATCTGATGAGAATGCACTTGAGGCAGCACTGCGGATCAAGGAGGCTGTCGGAGGGGAGATAACAATCATATCAATGGGTCCGCCGCAGGCCGAAAATGCAATAATAGAATGCATGGGCAGGGGGGCTGACAGGGGCATATTGATCACTGACAGGGTATTTGCTGCTGCTGATACATATGCAACTTCATTGACACTTGCAGCGGCCATCAAGAAGCTGGGTGAATTCGATCTTATATTTGCGGGCGAAAGCACCACCGATTCCGGTACCGGTCACGTCGGCCCGGGAGTAGCCGAATTCCTCGGCATAGATCAGGTCACATATACGATAAACACAAAAATGGAGGGTGAAATGCTCATAGGCGAGAGGGAGCTTGAGGACGGGATCGAGGTCGTGAGTGCCAGACCGCCACTTCTTGTCACTGTTATGATAAACGCAAACATACCGCGTCATTCCTCTCTTAGAAAAAAGGTGGATGCTATAAGAAAGGGAATTGAAAAATGGGATCATGACACCCTTTCGCTTCCACCTGACTGGGTCGGCCTTAAGGGATCGCCAACGCTTGTCGGCGCCTTGAAGATCCCTGAGGAGCGGAAAAGGGCGTCCAAGATCATCAAGCTGGAAGAAATACCTGATCTAGTAAATGAACTTGTAAAAAATGGCGTTATTCCAACAGGAGGCGACTGATCTTGGTGGAGCTGATAAACTGCGTGCCCCCTGAAAACCCAAATGATTATCATGATGTTTTCGTCTATCTTGAAATCAGGAATGATCACATCACAAAAGGATCACTTGAGATGCTTGGAAAAGGTCGTGAGCTGGCTGAAAAACTTGGGGACAAGGTAGTTGGGGTCGCAGTCGGTAAAGGATTGAAAAAAATAGCCGATGAGGCCGCATCATATGGCTGCCAGATATTTCTCGGGGCAGACGTGACTGATTATTCTGGGTTCTCCAGTGTTGCCTATACTGAATTCATATCATCTTTCGTATTCGAGCACAAACCAAGTATCTTCCTTATCTCAGGGAGCAGGGAGGGAAGGGATCTTGTTTCAAGGATTGCCATAAGGTGCAAGACAGGCGTTGCCGCAGACTGTATTGAACTGGACGCTGATGTTCAGAACAGGCTCCTTATTGCATGGAGACCGTCATTTGGAGACAAGACGATCGATCAGATTCTCTGTAAAAGACACAGGCCACAGATGATAACGTCCAGGCCAGGCAGCTACAAACTGCCACAGCAGGTCGCGAAACCTGATTGCGACATAAAGATCAAAAAGGTAAAGATGGCGAAGCTGGCGCAGGATCACAAAACACTTGAATTCAAGAAAAAAGACCGTCTGGATCTAACCAGTTCAAAGATAATCGTATCCGGTGGCCTGGGCCTGGGTAGGCCTGCGGGTTTCAAGATAGTCCAGGAACTGGCGGAAGCACTGGGAGGGGAGGTTGGCGCATCGAGACCCGTCGTGGATCTTGGATGGATTCCATATGAGCACCAGGTGGGACAGACCGGGCAGACCGTGAGGCCGCATCTCTACATTGCAGCGGGTATTTCTGGAAAGATACAGCATATTGTCGGCATGAAGGCAAGTGAGACTATAATATCAATAAATACAGATCCGGAGGCTCCTATCGTGAAATATTCAGACTACTTCATAAATGCTGATCTGTACAAAGCAATTCCAAAGCTTACAGAGGAGATTAAAAAAGTCACGGCACAGGTCGCTGCTCCATCATCGTAATTAAAGATACTGATCTATTGACCTGTCAGATATCTCCTTCTTTATCTTATTTACGAAAACATCCATTGGTACGGTCTGCTGCCTGTCCTTCCGGTTCCTCACGGTGAGTGAAGATGACTCAGCTTCCCTCTCGCCTATTACCAGGATATAGGAAGGCCTTTTCTCCCTGATCATCTTTAATTTTTTGTTGAGCGTTTCAGTGTCGGTATTAACAACAGAACGCAGCCCCTCCTTCAAAAGGTGGTCATTGACTGATCTGGCGTAATCGTTGTATTTCTCAGAAACTGGCGCAATGAATACCTGCACAGGCGCAATCCATGTGGGAAGCTTACCGGCAAAATTCTCGAGCAGTATAGCAATGAATCTTTCGTAACTCCCGAAGACGGCTCTGTGGATCATTACCACATTCTCCTTTTTGCCATCTCTATTTACATATTCAAGGTTGAAATTTACAGGAAGCATGAAATCAACCTGGATGGTCGAGCACTGCCACATCCTTCCTATCGCATCGCTTGCGTGGACGTCAATTTTAGGCCCGTAAAACGCAGCCTCCCCCTTGAGTTCCTCATACTTTATGCCAGCTTTTGTGAGTGCTGTTCTGAGACTCTCTGTCGCCTGTCTCCATTTGCTCAGATCCGGTTCCACATCAGGTGAGCCGCAGGTTGGGCACTGTAAATTGTCGGATGAAACAACCTTCCTGGCCTCGAACTTAGAACCACACTTTTTGCATTCGTAGCTTATGAGGTAATTTTCAAGGTGATCCTCGTCCATCACACTAAGCTCAAACTCGAGCCTGCTCTCTCCAAGGAGCCTGAAAGTTTCGATTGTCATCCCTATTATTGAGCCGATTTCATCGACAAGCTGTTCAGGCATCATGAAACCATGACCGTCGTCGATTGTGAATGTTCTAGGTCTTGTCAAACCACCAACCTCACCAGATTTCTCGTATCTGTATACCTGTCCCGGTTCAGAATACTTGACTGGAAGATCCCGATAGCTGTGGGGTTCACGCTCGAATATTGTGATATGGCCTGGACAGTTCATTGGCTTCACTGCATATCCGGTACCATCAGCAAGCGAGAATGTATACATGTTCTCCTTATACTTTGCATAATGGCCTGACTGTTTCCACATTGTATCCCTGAAAATATGCGGGGTTGTGACCTCCTGCCATCCGTTTCTTGTGTTAAGTTCCTTCATGTATGCAATAAGTTCATTTCGTATGACGGTACCATTCGGTGTATAGAGCGGGAAGCCAGGTGCACGCTCAGAATTGAAAACAAACAGATCAAGCTCCTGCCCAACCTTTCTGTGGTCCCTCTTGAGCGCTTCCTCCCTCATCGCCAGGTATGTTCTGAGATCCTTCTCGGTCGGCTGAACAGTTCCATAAATCCTTACCATTTTCTCCAGGGATTCATCGCCCTTATAATTTGTTGAAGCCAGCGAAAGAAGCTTCACATGTTTCAGGTAGCCGGTTGATGGAACATGCGGTCCGGTGCAGAAATCAATGAAATCGCCCTGTCTGTAAACGGAAGAACTCCCATGGTCCGGAACATTATCTCTTATCTTGTCAATCTTGAATTTATTGTATGCAAATTTTTTCAAAAGTTCCTCCTTTGAAAAAATTATCCGTTCGATCTTAAGATCCTCAGACGCTATTCTTTTCATCTCTTCTTCTATTTTTACAAGATCGTCAGAAGAGATCGGATCCATCATGATATCATAATAAAAACCGTCTTCGGTTGGCGGACCTGCATTGAGGAGAGCTTTTGGATACAGGTGCATTACCGCCTGTGCTGTAAGATGTGCTGCGGAGTGCCTTAAGATCCTCATGCCATCCTTTGAATGTACGGATATCTTTTCAAATGCCCCGTTACCCGGAGATTCAGATGAAAGATCATAAAGTACACCATTGAATCTTGCAGCTATGCAGTCGCGATCGTTCTTGACGAGATCGCAAAACAACTGTCCTTTTTTTATCGCTATACTGCCTTCTTCTTTGGTCATTGAGGTGCAATTTCATTGTGTATAAATATTTGATGCACGCGTTTCCGGACGAAACTATATGTTTTCATGTTAAAAATTGCCGCTGATTCCAGGTTATTCACACGAGACAGATTCGACAGGGCATGCCATTTTGCAAAATACAACCGCTTTCAATAAGATCGCAAGGCTAATACCTATCAGTAAATGTCTTTTCAAGAAAACAGGCGGAATTCTTGCCATGGTATCAATCACGTAAACATTTCACAGTTCAGGGATCAGCGAATTAAACTCCTCTGATCTCATTAATTCCAGCATCTTTACGATATCAGTATGCTGTTCCCTGTCATCATCCAAATGCTTTACACTTTTGCGGATACTCTGCAATATTTTCTTTCCAGGGGCAGATAATTCCACTCCTGACAGATCAGCCGCCTGTGCAGCAGCAAGAAACTCAATTGCAACAATGGATTCAAGGTTTTTAATGATCTCCGAAAGCTTCAATGCGCTGTTCATTCCCATGCTTACATGATCCTCCTGGTTTGCAGATGTGGGTATAGTATCTGACGAGGCAGGATGTGCAAGCACCTTATTCATGTTACAGAGAGAAGCTGCAGTGTATTGCGGAATCATCATCCCGGAATTAAGCCCACTTTTCTCTGTCAGAAATGGAGGAAGACCGCTTAGACTGCTGTCGGTCAGCCGGAAGATCCTCCTCTCTATTATGTTTCCAAGATCAGTCAGTGCTATTGACAGAAAATCTGAGGCCAGTGCAACAGGTTCCCCATGGAAATTTCCGGCTGAAATGACCTCTTCCTCATTGAGGATAGGATTGTCTGTCACCGAATTGACTTCACGTTCCAGAACGGAACTGCAGTAATCCAATGTATCAAGGACGGCCCCGTGAACCTGGGGAATGCATCTTATCGAATATGCATCCTGGACGCGGGTCTTGTTGTCTGCGTATCCGGTAAGCAAATTTCTCATCATGGAAGAGACTTTCGCCTGACCCTTGTGACTTCGTGTTTCCACAACCCACTCAGTGAATGCCTTGGTTGTTCCTTTAAGGGCCTGCAGCGAAATGGATGCTGCTGCTGTGGATTGAGCAATAAGTTTTCTTGCATCATGAATTGCCACTGCAAGGATACCACTGATTGCCGATGTTCCATTAATGAAGGCAACACCCTCCTTCTCTAAGAATATATGATTCTTTATTCCTGCAAGATTCAATGCATCAATGGATTTCATCCTCCTGCCTTCGAAAAAGACCTCCGATTCACCCATAAGGCACAATGCCACATGCGCAAGAGGGGCAAGATCACCCGATGCTCCCACGGATCCATATCGGGGAACCATCGGAGTGACATGGCTATTCACCGCGGCCAGCAGAGTATCAATTAGTTCCTCTGTAACGCCCGAATAACCTTTTGAAAGACTGTTGGCCCTGACGATCATCATTGCCCTGACATAACGTTCATCCAGTGGATCGCCAACCCCTGCTGAATGACTGCGAATAAGATTCTCCTGCAATTTAAGAAGATCCTTCTTGTCTATTTTCACATTCATCAAGGCGCCAAACCCTGTATTTATTCCATATATTGTCTTTCCATCCGCAATATGTTTCTCAAGATTCTTTCTTGACTTCTGGACATTCAGACGGGCACTTTTACCAAGCTCGACCTTTTCACTCCCGGCTGCAACTGAAGCTATTTGTTTAATTGAAAGCGAGGATCCATCTATCTGAATCATGAGATGTTAAGTGTTAGAAGGGTTAAGATTGTTTTCACGTATCGTGCCCCCCAAAAAGAAACTGAGGGATCACAGCAAGTGTTTGGAAAATTGTATATTCTTTACGGAAATACAAAGGCATGAATCTGAAAAAACTCGGGAAAACCGGCACTCTGGTAAGTGATCTCTGCCTTGGCACAATGACTTTTGGATGGCAGGCTGATGAGCAGGAAAGTCACAGGATACTGAATAAATTCACTGAATCCGGCGGAAATTTCATTGACACTGCAAACGTTTATTCCGGAGGTAAATCCGAGGAGATAATAGGAAACTGGCTCTCTCAACATGATCGTGAAAGCATAGTGCTCGCGACAAAGGCAAGGTTCAAGACGGCGGATCATCCTAACGGGGTTGGTCTTTCCAGGAAACACCTTATAAACGCTGTCAATTCAAGCCTTAAACGCCTTAAGACCGATTACATTGATCTTCTCCAGGTACATGCATGGGATCCACTTACACCACTTGAAGAGACCTATTCAACACTGAATAACCTTGTAGAGGAAGGGAAGATACGATATGTTGGAGTGAGCAACTACAGAGCGTGGCAGTTTGAGAAAGCACTGCAGCTTTGCAGTAGGATGGGATGGAACGAACCTGTCAGCCTTCAGCCGCAATACAGCATTTTTGTGAGGGCAACTGAATATGAGATACTGCCAATGGCGATGGATGAGGATATTGCAATACTTCCATGGAGCCCACTGGCGGGCGGATTCCTGTCAGGGAAGTACAGAGATGGCGTTTCAAGCGCCGTAAAGGGAACCAGAATAGGGGATGCTTCATCCAGGGACTATTACAAAAGGTTTGAAACAGATCGGGCGAAGAAGATTATATCTGCCCTCGAGAAGGTCTCCAAAGAAACAGCAAAGACAATGGCTCAGGTTTCGCTGAACTGGTTACTGATGAATCCTGCTGTGACCTCTCCTATAATTGGCGCCAGAAATCTTTCACAGCTCGAAGAGAATCTTGGGGCGTCAGGTTGGAGATTGACAGAAAAGCAGATAGAATCCATAAACAAAGCAAGTGAAATAGATATAACATATCCTTATGACCAGCGATCTGAGGAGCAGCAAAGATCCGGCAGAGAACTTGGCAAATAGATCAAATATTTTTCAATCATGGATTGAGCGAAAATATGTATAATCCAAACACGGAAAAATTTACCGGGGTATCGCCCATCTACGATAAATACAGACCGGGTTACCCAAAGGCCATTCTTGACATACTTTCAGCAGATATATCATTCAGCAGGAAAGACAAGGTTGCAGACATAGGATCGGGAACCGGGAAACTTTCGAGTTTATTTTTAGATAACGGAAACCTTGTTTATGGGGTTGAACCGAACGACAAAATGCGATCGGAGGCAGAGAGAAAATTCCGGAATGAAAAGAAATTCATATCTTTGAAAGGTACTGCAGAGAAAACAGGCCTCGATGAAAAATCTGTCAGTATAGTCGCTGCAGGACAATCATTTCACTGGTTCAACCAATCGCTTGCAAAAATAGAGTTTAAAAGGGTACTGCAGCCCGGTGGCCATGTCGTATTGATCTGGAATACACGAATACCTGATGGATCAGTCCTGAACGCAGGTTACGAAGATATATGCAGGCAATACAGCAATGGATATCATGGATCTGGAAGCCTTGGAGTAGATGATAAGATAATCAGGACCTTTTTTTCAGCAGATATCATATATAAATCAATTAAATTCAGTCAGATACTTGATTTTGATGGTTTACTGGGCAGATATATGAGCGCCTCCTATTCCTTAAAAAAGGAAGACCCGCTCTACCTTGAAGTTGTAGAAAGGATGCAGGATCTTTTCAAGAAGCACAGCAGAAATAACAGGGTCGAGCTTCTTTATGATACCGAAATATACATTGGTAAACCATAAAGTTTGTAACAAAAAATTCAGATCAAATGAGATTTACCAGGAAGCCAACCATAAAACCGAGGAATAAACCAGCATAAATAACACGTTTGGAATTAAACGTCATGCT
>JAJZLW010000060.1:0-1616 GCA_021850505.1 Thermoplasmata archaeon | reverse complement strand
CACATCAAAGAAATCCATTTAGACAAAATTCGGCAAGCCTAATTTAATCCTTTGTAGTTATCGGAATTACATTGAAATCCAGGTATTTAATAATAAACGATTTAGCTGGTCTTCTTGAGGTGTACCATCTGGGTCTCGCTGTCATCAAGATAAATATTTCCTCCCGGTCCCTCAAGCTCTGTTCTCCCATCCTTGTAGATCTTGACGGTTGTATCCGGGAGTATGGAAGCGTTTGCAAGTTTCGTCAATAAAGAATAGTCTTCAAAAATTATCCTCTTTATTTTATATGTTCCTTCCGGCGATATCATAACGCTTGCGGATGAATCTTTTTCGGCGACTGATATCGGGTTTCCGTGTGGGCAGGTGCTCGGGTAGCCGAGATGTTTATAGAGATTTTCTCCATAATTCCCTGAAAATAGGTGTTCAAGATCCATAACCGCCTTATGGACTTCCTCCCATGGTACTTCAAGTACTTTTTGAGCGAAGACCTCGGCTATCCTGTGCGCCCTGACTATAGGTATTGTGAACCGCTTGCCGGCGTTAGTGAATGAAACCTCTCTGGTCTTTATCTGTACAAGGCCCATTTGCTGCAGTTTATGGACATATTCATTTACGGTTGGAGGCCTTATCTTAAGCCTTTTAGAAATATCAGTTTCGCTGACTTTTCCAAATGATTCCTGATACTCCCACATAACAAGAAGATAATCCTCGAAATTTAATGTCATCCTGTATAAGGATTAAATTTAAGCTCTTATTCTTTTTCCATTTTTCACCCATTGCGTTCTGAAAATATTATAATGTTGTTGGGAGTTTGAGGGAAGCAGTAAAACTCCGATGCTTTAGGACGTAGATACACGTACTTCCCCCAACTGAACAAATGTATGTATATAAGTACGTGATATTATATAAATGCTTAAAACTCTCAAGATTAGAATATATCCGGATGAAGATCAGAAAGTGCTGATTGAGAAGCATTTTGGATCGACAAGATTTGTCTGGAATCATTTTCTTGAGAAGAGGACTCGTGAATATCATGACAATGGAAAGTCCATGTCAGGTTTTGATACAATAAATGATCTGAAGAACCTGAAGAGAAAATATGAATGGCTCAATGAAGCAAATTCACAATCACTTCAGCAAGTTCTAACGAAACTCGATACATCGCTCAGATCGTTCTTCAAGCATAATACTTCCTATCCAAATTTCAGGTCAAAGAAGGATAATCAGTATTTCATTGTGCCACAGCACTTTTCATTCGGCACAAAGGGGATGCATCTCCCAAAGTTTAAAAATATGATAAAATTCAGGGATAAATCCAATGTTCCAGGTCATATCAAACAGATCATCGTAACAAGGGATGTGGATCGCTACTATGCATCGATCCAGTATGAGCTTAATGAAGATATGCAAACAGGCAAAGGTACAATTGGCGTTGATATGGGAGTTAAGGCATTCATCACCACATCGGACGTATTGCAGGTTGAGCCCATGAATGCGTTGAGGAAAGCGGAAAAGAAATTGAAGAGAGAGCAGAGGAGGTTATCGGGAAAGAAGAAAGGATCAGAAAACAGGAAGAAGCAGATAGTGAAAGTGCAGAAAGTCCATCGGCAGATCAG
>JAJZLW010000144.1 GCA_021850505.1 Thermoplasmata archaeon | reverse complement strand
TAGAGGGAGGCTTTTAACGAAGGGTGATCATGACCGAGCTTTTAGACGAATTTGAAGAGAAGCGCGAGGCTCTTAGGAATATCGTGGAAGAACACGTAAGGAACAGAGACAGACTTTCTGAGGAATCGCAGAAATTTGCCGCTGAAAGGGACTTGCTCAACGCAAAAGTCCGTGAACTACGTGATGCCGCAAAGGAAAAGATAGCTGAGAAGAGCGCTCTCATAGAACAGGTCCAGAAGCTAAGGGCTGAAAAGGAGGAGCATTTTTCTAAATACCAGGAATTCAGGAAAGAATATCGCAAGGTCAGGGGAGAAGTTCCTGTAAAGGACATTGACATCAGGGATATTAAGGGAAGAGAACGCGAACTGCAGCGACTTGAGACAAAGCAGCAGACCACGCAGCTTACAAAGACAGAGGAACAGAAGGTTGTATCTGAGATCCGGAAGCTAACAAACGAGATAAAGAAGATGAAGAAGGTCTTCGAGGATACAATTGGCCAGAATGATATCATTAAAGACATAGTCCAGAAGATGAAGAAGGAGAAGGACGAGGGCGAAACCATGAAGAAGCAGGTCGAGGAAATTTCTCAGAAGATTTCCGGGCTCAGCGAGGAGATAAACGTGCTTCTCCAGGAACTTGACGAGACAAGAAGAAAGGCAGACGAAATGCATGAGTCATTCATAAAATACAACCAGGAAGCTGAAAAGGAACACCAGGAATTTGTGAAGGCAAAGAATGACCTGCGTGACATGGAAAAGGCCATCTATTCCATGAGGACGAAAAACAAGGCAACCAAGAAGAAGGAGAAGGAGTCAGAGATACAGGAAAAAGCCACCATTCTTTTTGACAAGTTCAAGAACGGCGAGCAGCTCACAACTGAAGATTTACTGATATTGCAGAAAGCCGGGCTCCTCTGATCATTGATATTTTTGAATCCAGTTTTCTATTCATAATCCATTGTTTCTGAGTGGAGTGCAACATTGAAAACCTTGGATCCTTTCTGAAGATTCAGTTTCTGTGAAAGAACGCTGTCAGTTATCTCGCAATCCTCTGCGATCGTGTCGCCATTCATTATAACAGAACGGAATATCTTTGCCCTGTCATCTATCCTGACAGAATCCATGACGACAGAATCTACAATCTCAACGTTTCTGCCTATCCTGCAGTCTCCATATATTGCCGATCCGGATATGCTTGAACCTGATCCGATCGAAACAGAATCGCCGAAATATGACGGACCCGTCACAGTTGTGCCCTCACCGATCTTCGGCTTCCCCCTGAGTATTATTTTTCCGGTCGAATTCTTGAGTATGCCTTCTTCTCCGTACTGGGAGGTCATCATCTTGTTGGCCTCTATCAGGTCATGCGGCCTGCCTGTATCCAGCCAGGAACCTTTGCCTGTAACGGCACCTATCTTCTCTCCCATCTTCAGCATGAGCGGAAAGAGCTGCTTTGCAAAATCGAAAGGTTCACCGGGCGGTATCAGATCCAGCACTTCTGGTTCAATAACGTAAAGACCTGTGTTTATGAGGTTGCTGAAGGCCTTGTCTGGAGAGGGTTTTTCCATGAACCTTTTTATTGTATTGTTCTTCACCTCAGCTATGCCAAACTGCGATGGATCATCCACAGTGGTGAGAACTATGCTTATTTTTGCCTTTGTTTCCCTGTGCTGCCTGAGTATTTCAGATATGTCAAAGTCCTGCAGTATGTCACCGCTTCCTACAATGAATGTGTCCTCAAGGAAGTTCTCCACAAGCTTTACACCACCAGCAGTGCCCGCAGGTTCTTTTTCGACAGAGAAGAGGACATTCTGGTCCTGGTGTTTTGACTCAAGCACCCCGTTGATGAGCGACTGGAATTTGTACCCGGTCGTTATTATAAAATCCTTTATTGATGCCTTGTAGAATGATTCCATAAGATAGCTGATACAGGGCCTGCCTGCTATTGGAATCAGTGGCTTTGGAATGGAATACGTTATCGGCCTGAGCCTTGTGCCCTTTCCGCCTGCCATTATTATTCCCTTGAGTGCCATGCTTTGTAATTATAGATTTCATTATAATCCTTATCTGGCTTTTTTGGGCAAATAAAGCATGAACCGGGAATGAGAATGTTTAATAGATCAGAGCTCAGGAAGCCCTGTTTTGAGCCATTTGCTCATTTTTTAACCCAAGGATAAACGATTTTTCCATATGCAGATGCATGTCTGTGCGCGGGAATCTAAGATACTTCAGGGAGCCGCACTTCAGGATATCAGCCATCCTGGAGGCAATGGAATATGTCGGCCGCTTTAATGACAGAGCGCACCTTCTCATATCTGACGGCATAATAATAGACGCAAGGATGATGATCCTTGATGATCTGGAGATACTGATCCAGAGGATTGTGAATCCGCACCAGCTACAGGCAATTCTTGTCGCCGGAGATAACATGCCATATTTTATAGCAGTGCAGTCTGAGGAGATTGACACATGGCAGTTTGAAATAATAGACAGCATCCATGAGATAATGCGGATCAAAACATACAGCCTTGGCTGCCTGATATTTTTCTATTCTTTTGGCGGTCCATGGACATACGAGAACATATTCACTGGCCAGCGCATGAAAGGCAATTCATGGGAGGTGATGAAACGGGAAGAACAACGCCAACCGCAAGGCAGTCTCTGGAAAGAATAGCAGGCCTGATAGAAAAGATGCAGTCTATAATGGGTACAAGCGACAGGAAGATATCCATGGATCTTGTATCAAAGGGCAGGAGGCATTCCGCTGAGATATCGTATTCACTCATGGATCCTGAAATTGGTTTCCTTTTCTCCATCCTGATCGAAATGCAGAGGGAGATAAACGCGCTGTTGGGGAAAAGATGACGCATGGCGGAAACACTTATCAATGGAACAGGATCCGACAGGATATCACTCTGGTTCATGCGTGACGGGAAGATTAAAAAGACGCTGAACCAGAACAGATCATGGCTCTTTGTTACAGGAGATCGCTTCGACCTCGAAAGGCTGGAATATGATCTTTCATTTTCAGGTTACATCCGGACCCAATTCTCGGAAGAGAAGACGATGCATGGAATCGTAACTGGATTGAAGATATTCTCAAAGCCGTCCAAATTCAGGGAGATTGTTTCCATAGTATCATCCATAGGATCCAGCAGAAAATTCAAGATCTACAATTCAGACATAAATCCTGTACTGAGATATGTATCCCTTATGGATCTGAGGTTTCTCGGCATCGGTGATCTCATGGACCAGGATCCTGAAATACCGCATGTAAGGATAATACCGAAGCTGATTGGGGGGCATCTATCGTCGGTATCCATTGATGATCGCATATACAATCAAATTGACAGGAATCTTCTGGTAGACATTGCGCATGAGATAGATCAGAATATAATCATAGTATACAACAACGCAGGCGGATCCTTCAGGTACCTGATAGACAGGATACTCGATCACGGTTTTACCATACCAAACGCAAGGGTTGATTCAGGCGGGACATACGCTTCTTACGGCCGCGTGCTGTACAAGAATGAGTCTGTGCACATCAGCGGCAGGATATGCATAAATTCGGATTCCTTCATATATTCTGAGGCAGGGTTGCCTGGTCTCTTCGAGGTTTCAAGGATGTCGTCACTGCCTCTTGAGGTTGCATCATTTGTCACACCGGGAACAGCAGTATCGGCACTCGAGGTATCAGAAGCAGTTAGGAAGGGCATACTTGTGACTGCATACAAGGATGATGCAGAATCAGAGAAATCTCCGGAAGAACTTATCATGATGGACAGGGGCGGTCTTGTCCTGGATCCGGATCCAGGCATATACGAGGACATTTACGAAATAGATTTTTCATCAATGTATCCGAGCATAATTGTAAGGTACAACCTCTCGCCTGAAACAGTCTCAAGATCTGATGACGGCATCCCTGGGACAATCTACAGGATATCAGATGAGAGGAAAGGTTTCCTCTCAAGCGCCCTGAGGATCCTTCTTGAAACAAGGCTCAGATATAAAGCAGTAAAGCATCTTGATCCTCTCTATAATAAAAGGGACACAGCACTGAAATGGCTGCTGCTCACATCATTCGGCTATACCGGATACAAGAATGCAAAATTCGGCAAGATAGAAGTACACGAAGCAATAACAGCTATCGGCAGATCATCCCTGGCCAAGGCAATTAAAATAGCAGGCGAGATGGGATTCGAGGTCATACATGGAATAGTGGATTCTCTCTGGATAAGGGGTAATGGGGATGTGGGCGAGCTTCTCTCAAGGATAAAGGATTCCACAAGGATAGATATTGTCGTGGATGGCCACTACAGATGGATAGTGTTCCTGCCATCAAGGAAAAACACAGGATCGCCGAACAGCTACATCGGCCTGAAATACGATGGAACATACAAGCTCAGAGGCATAATGGCAAGGAGAAGTGATGTTCCTGACATGGTCAGAAGGATGCAGGTTGAATGCCTTGATGTTCTCAAGGAGTGCAGGGTTGCAGCCGACATACCCTCAAAAAAGAAGGATCTTCTTGCCATACGGGATCGGTACCTGAAGGATCTTGGCAGATCCGATATCACTGATTACATGGTGCATTTCAGGATAACCAGGCATCATGATGAATACAGGGTCAACAACCTTCAGAAAAGCGTTCTTAAGGCATACATGTCCGGTGGCATGGATATAAATCCGGGCGAGAGCGTTGAGGCAGTCGTAACGGATGGATCCAGGCATATCGTGGATCCATCAGGAAATGGAAGCATAGACCGTTCTTTCTATAAGAAATACATAGATCGTGGTTTTGAGTGCTTTTCCTTCATCCTATCGCTTTTCGACAAGGAAACTACCCTGTATGATCCAGTATACTCTCGACCTTCTCAGCGAGTGAATCTATCGGAACATCATTGATCATAAGTATCTTCTCCACACCCTTCCTGTCTCCCTTACCCTCAAGCCTGCTCTCTATGAGGCCATAGGTCTCAAGCCGGCTAACTGTCCGGTAGAACTTCTGCCTGTCCATCGGAAGGAGTGAATATGTCTCACTGATAATCCCGAACCTTTCCATTGCAGATGAGATGCCTGCGGACATGCCATCCCTGAGGCAGTAGGCTGTCGCAAGCAGAACGGCCAGTTCATCCCTGTCAAGACCATTGAGCTTGCTTTCAGTGAAATAGGGATTGATCAGTGCCCTGGCGCTCCTGACATCCTCTGCCAGGATCTGATCGGAAAGCCTGTGCTTAGCAATGAAAGCCGCCTTCTGAAGCATTTCAATAGCAACCCTTGCGCTTCCGAGCTGTGCGGCTATATCAGCTATCATTTCAAGAATGCTGTCGTCAAAAGCGGTGCTGTAGAGTGCCTCGGTTGCACGATCCCTCAGGATCACAAAAAGCTCGTCCCTGGAATACCTGCTGAATTTAACCGGGACATATGAGGATACAGACCTGGCACGTTTCTTCCTCAATATTATGTACGGATCATCCAGGGAGATGAGAATGGATGACATCCTGACCGAATATATCTCCGGTGCCCTCAGGATAGAATAAAAACCCTTCTGGTCCTCTCTGAGAAGATTGGTGCATTCATCAACAACAAGCAGTATGCCACGACCCCGCCTGGACTGTATCCTTGAAAGCATCTTCAGGTAATCGCCCGTTGTGTATGTTGATACCTGGTCAAGTTTCGTGAACGTTGATACTGCGGATCTGAGCAGGGATGTCAGTGATGGAAAGGAGAGTGCATTCAGGTAGATATAATCGAGATTTTCAGCGATATTGGAAATGAATTTTGCAGTTGCAGTCTTTCCAGTACCGGGTTCGCCGTATATTATTGCGGTACCACCTATGCCGCTAGAAAGTGGATCAATAATGGCAGTCTGGAGTATCTCAATCTCCTTCTCCCTGAATACAAGTTTATGCGGTACGAAAGCAAGATTAAGGTACTGCTCGTTCCTTATTATCTGCATCCTGAATTATTAAGCCCGGGCCATTGTGCTAAGAGAAGTTATCTCCTTCTTTCCATCAAGGGAATAATTCTTCACCTTGTCTATATCAACACCGGCCTTCGATGCAATGCGCTCGATCCATTTCATCATGAGAAGCCCGCCTCCCGCTATAATGGAACCGGTGCCCGCACGTGCAAAGAAGTTGCCGTTGGTGTTGCTGAAGCCATCTCGAGCAGCCATCTTTGCCAGATGCCTGTAAGATGCGTAGTAGACTGCAAGCTGATCCTTTGTAAGCACGTTCTTGTTGAGCGACCTCGACTTAATCCTTCCAAGCGGAACGTTTACCAGCGGGGTAACAGTGAATTCAAAAGGCCTGCCGTCGACAAATGAGTTACTCAGGATGTTGATCATTGATACGGTCTCCCATAGATCTTCTGGGGTTTCTCCCTCCTGGCCAACCTGCAGAGTAAAAGCAGGTCTCCAGTAGTACCTGGTTTCGTTATAGACACCCTGCCACACTATCTCAGAAAAAGTCCCGTCTGCACCTATCCTGAGAGGAAGAGTCTTGTTCGGCATGTGCATCATCGCAAGCTTGTCGCTACCGGTTTCGACTCCAGTCTGGACACCTATCCAGTTAGAAGGTCCAGCTTTAAGTATCTCTGATAATTTTTTTATCAGATCCGGGTAGGCGGCAGGTATCGATATCCTTCCGTGTGTTGGGTTGGCTGTTTTCAAGCCCTTCACGGACATAACGGCCTGCATAAGTTCTGTCAGCGCCTCGGTATTTGGTTCATACCTGTTACCATGCTTGTATGCAAATATCTCATCTGAATGCAGCCATGCGTTATCCTGTCCTGCGGCTGTATTGATAGCAACCTCTCTGGCTACAGACTCTGGTGAATAGTATCTCAGCGGTCTTAATGTTACTTCACAGAAATCGCAGCCCACACCGCATCCCCTCATGACCTCAACCATGCCTTTCATTGATGGTTCTGTTATGAGCGGTATATCCTCAAGTCTCGGGTAAGCAGATGTCTCGATACCTCTGGCAATGTAATGTGGGTCCTTGACTATTACCTTCCTGAATTTATCATCATATGACATGTAGCCCCTGTAGAACAGCTTCTCGTTGATGTTGTTATCAACTATCTCCTGGAAGAGTTCAGGAACAACGTCATCAGTTTCTCCCTGCACAAAATAATCGATATTCATCCAGCCAATTTCATCCTTCAGAACGGTAAACTCCCAGACACCGGGCCCACCGACCACCAGCTTTGCCTTTTTCCCTCTTCTCAGGGCATTTACCTTCTTGATCAGGTTATCCCATTCCACCCTGACCCACGGTCTCATGTCTCCGCCCATCAGGACATAATACGACATTGTTGTAGGCCCTATACCAAGCGGATCCATTGTCGTTATTCCAATAATTTCAGTGTCATCCTTAATGAACTGGTCAAGGTGATCCTCGTGCGCGACCGCAATATCACTCGGCTTGTATTTCCTCAGCAGGCTGGCCTGAATTTTCCTGAGAGAATAAGGAGCGAAGAGGCTCTGCCCATCTGGCTTTGCTGGCAGCCCAGGTCCTTTAAGGAAGCGGTATATGCTACCCGGGATGGCACGTGACGGAGCGCAAGGGAGGAAATCGAGAAGTGGAAAATCCCTGTAATTCGAGCTTAAAGTGTAGTCGGATACCAGTACAAATTTAGTCATTTTAAACTGATTTACTAATATATGGCTGATTTATAAGATTTTTGCAAACCTGATAGAAAAACTTAAGTATGGTTCCATCTGGAAAGCTTAGATATTAAGATTCAAATACTTTTTTAGCAGGTCTGGAATAAAATTATCCAAAAATATCAGATCATAAAATGAGAACGAGCCAGGTAAGTAGCAGCAAAACCCCCGCCCCGGTCACAAAGATCCCAAGAACCAGGATACCCAAAATTAAAAGGACTATGCCAATTATTAACGATAGATCCCTAGCACTTGAATTTACCCTCTTTAACCTGTTGAAGATAGAAGCATATGTTATAAAAAGAAAAACGAGGGTTATCACGATAATAACGAAAATCGCAAGTTTCCCCAATAGAAAAGAGCCAAATGCATCAAAGGAACTCAGCGCATCCTTAACGGGTGTGAAAAAACTTATGATATCATATATGAGTGCAATCAGAAGCAAAAGCAGTGCCAACCCAGAAAGAAGCCTGGCGACAATGACCCTGTCTTTTCTTGACATAGGTAAACATTATGCCTTTCTATACTTAAATAATTGCACAGCATTTCAGATTGTCACGACTACAAAAAAGATATATCTTCGATAGTTAGGGATTGAAAATGGAAGGTCCGCCATTAAGGGTACTATATAAGAGGATATCTCATTTCAATGGCCAATACTGCAAGATTTACCGGAATGGATCGGTTCTGTCGGGCAACATAAACCTGATACCATATGGAAAGAGGCTCATAATAAAATTGCCAGAAAGATATATTGTGGTCTTCTTCGGGATGTCAGGCACTGTAAAGATAAAGAACATTACTGGCGAAAAACCAAGCATGGTGATTGTTAGCAAAAGATCAGTTTCTTTATTTTTTTACAGATGCGCAATATCAGAAAAAACGCCTAATGAATTCTTTGGATATTATGATCCCAGAAAGGACATAATGGATCCACAGTGGGACCCTTTAGGAGCCATTACTAAAATTAAAGCATTGAGAAAAACAGATTCCATAATATCCGATATACTGCTTGACCAGGAAATATTCTGTGGTTCCGGCAATATAATCAAGAACGAGGTTCTATGGAGAACAAAGATCAGTCCTGAGAGAAAGGTCTCAGAGATTAATGACATCAAAATTTCCGAAATTGTTAATGCAGTCACTGATTTCTCAAATATATTCTATTATGCAAGGCTTAATCACTCGAAATTAACAGGAAGACTTTATGTTTACAGGAAAAAATCTTGTCCCGTGTGTTTAGGTAGGATATCTGTCGGGAAGGTGGGTATAACCAAAAGAATTACATTCTGGTGCAATAATTGTCAGACTTTATAGAATGTTAAGATTGTTTGTACCAATATGCTTATAAAGACAGGTCGCAATCCATGGGCAATGAAAAAATTTGGAGCAGCAATTATAGCAATTGCTGTAGTATTGATCATCATCGGCGGATTTTTTGTCTATAACAGCTACGTCTCAAATTCGAACAAAACTGCAACAGTAGACATGGAGGTTGCGGATTTACCAGTTATGAATGCATCTGCAGTATACATAACATTTTCTGCAGTTGCGCTTCATGGCAACAATAACACTGGCTGGAAAAACTATACTCTTCCCCATGGAAATGAGACTGTCAATATACTCGGCCTGACAGCATCGAATGCATCTCTGCTTTCATCCGTGAAACTGACTGCTCAAACATACACCATGTTTCGGTTGTATATTACAAACGTAACAGTCGTGATAGCTGGTGTTGCAATCAATTTCACACTTGCCTCGTCATTCGGCTTCCTTAACCACCCGGTCACATTAACAGCGGGTTCGACGTCAACGATCGTCTTCGAATTCAATTTGACACAGGACTTAAACCTATCAAGCCATATATTCACTCCGAACCTCGGCATTGAGGTAATCGGATAAACTTATTTTTCTTTGAATTTATATCTGAAAAATTATAACATAAAAACAGTTGTTCTAAAAGTTAACACTCTAATTATTTGCCACGCATATTCAATTAAGCTGAGGCATGATCATTAAACCATAAATAAAGGGATGCTTGCGTGGTATTCTCAAAAGCCTATGAAAACATCGGTTAACCTGAAAGACTATCCTGTCAATATCTTCATGAAAACATTAAATTAAGATCAATTATCTGAAGCGTCAAAATATTTATCCAGCGTAGAACTTGGTGTCAGGAATCATAGCATGTATCCTGACTTGACCCTTATCCTCGTGCTAATAACCTGGTTTTTTCTGTATAGTCTGGCATTGTTGGAGATCCTGTCAGGGATAGTCAAGAATAGACGGGGCATTGCCTACGACGAGAAAAGACCGACCATTAGATCATTCATCTTTCTGCTGATAGGTGCATTAGTGGTGATTGTTTACTTATTCTTCTCTTTTTTTCAGGCTCACCAGTTTTATTCAACAGAATTACTTCTAGAGATTATCCTCTTCCAGTTGCTTTTCTTGATGGTATTGAGAGCAATACAGAGGAAAGGAAATAAAAACGCCCAAAGTATAGTATATCCAGTCGATGTAAGCGAGCAGGTACAGGAAAAGCAGGTCAGGATTATTTTTTTCTCGCTTTTAATTACGACGGCTTTCTGGTCCCTGCTAAGGTTTTTCAACATTATTCCGGGGAGTTATTTAACATCTCTAATCCTCACACCTATCCTGACTGGCATGACAGTTATTACATTTATTTTCTGGCTTGTATTTCTGTTTGCTGTCAAGCCCTGGCGTAACCACTGATTTATTTAAACATTGAACCCCCGAATCACAGGTCACAGTATAAATACGGTTTGCAATTGGGGCAGCAGCTTCAGGTCAATACGGTGATAACAAAATTGTATCCGTCGCAGTCAAAGTAGTATAACTTTATTCCGTTAGTTTTCATTGTGTACATATGAACGAGATCAAGGTATACTATGATGGTCATTGTCCTGTCTGTGTCAGGTCGATGAATTTAGTCAGGGCTGCCGATAAAATTGGTCTCGTTAATTTCACATCCTTTCGTGATCTCAATAAGGCAGATCTCCCGGTTCATGAAGATATTCTTGAAAGAAGCATCGTTGTTGAAACAAGAGATGGTAAAAAGTTTACTGGGATGCATGCTGTCCTCAAAATACTGTTGCGGATGCCAGATTTATTCATCCTGGCTGCGTTAGTTTTTTTTATGAATACCGTCGGGATCGGAGAAATTACATATTCTAAAATTTCCGCTTCCAGGTATTCTATACTATCAGGCGGCTGCAGTGGGAACTGCAGAGTCACGGAAACCAGAAGCAAACACTTATAACACGTTTTCATTGTGGGTGTTCCTGTTTGAACGACAGGAAAATCTTTCTGGTAAGGCATGGGGAAACCACCTGGAACACA
The DNA here is from genome assembly GCA_021850505.1 of Thermoplasmata archaeon. The sequence continues at coordinate 1,551 of JAJZLW010000144.1, read as the reverse complement.
CGCAAGATATGGCAGGGCCAGATCGGCGGCGGTCTGAATGAACTTGGCAGGAAACAGGCTGAATCAGCAGCGTCGAAATTACTTGGTAGAAAAATATCTGCGATATATTCCAGCGATCTCAAGAGGGCACTCGATACTGCAAGAATAATCTCTGAAAAGACAGGCATCAGGATACAAGAGGATCCTGAATTCAGGGAGAGGCATCTCGGTTTGCTCTCCGGAATGGAAGAAAGCGAAATACTTAAGAGATATCCAGATTTGATTCTGGAAGACGGTTTCCTCGGTAGTAATGACATTGGGAATGCCGAACCATGGAAGGATTTCTGCAACCGCGTCGCGTCAAGGTTCATGAAGGTATCCAGTGAATCGGATAACGACATCTGTATAGTTACGCATGGCGGGGTGATTTACGCCATTTTCAGGTATATAGACACTAACTTTCACAGAACAGTTGTTCCAAATGGCAGTATATCTGTGGTCAAGCGCGGAAAAGACGGCACTTGCTCCATAGAGGGCATAGACATTTAATTATCCCATAGGATTTATCGTCCTTGATAGAAGAATAATTACTTTATTATGCGAGTAAATATAGCGACGGAATGGCAATAAGTTTCAATGATTTTTTAAAGTTAGATATGCGAATTGGGAAGATAATAGATGTCCAGGATTTCCCGGAGGCTAGAAAACCAGCCTATAAGCTGACGATAGACTTTGGAAACATGGGGATCAAAAAATCCTCTGCCCAGATCAGGAACTATAAGGCATCAGATCTCATTGGAATGAAAATAGTGGCTGTTACAAACTTCGAGCCAAAACAGGTTGCAAACTTCATGTCAGAGGTTCTCGTTCTGGGTGCGATGACAGACAATGGAGTTATACTCCTTACACCAAGTATACCAGAGAATACGGTCCCAGGAGATAAGGTAGCTTAGATCCACCAGATATTTCCGTATTGACTGGTAATCTCTGGTTTCCGGGTTTCATGGGTGTTTCGAATATTAATTATGCAGGGGCCTTCACTGACTTCGGAAAAAAACGCAACTAAGAAATATTTTCTGCTCTATTTCTGCAATCATCAAACATTTCATCAAGCAAGATTAATATGATATCTACCGCGGGAGTGCTCTAAGGATTCCATTTTCTATGTATATCTAAATTCCGGCTTTTTATTGCTATCAAAAAGAGCATAAAATGCAACCACATGAGTGACCAAGGATCTGCCAGATTCGAGATTGATGATCTTACCATGGTTTGTTCTGAACTAATTACAGATAATGAAATATCGGGTGAACATCTTTCTGATACCTCTTATTCGTTTAATTTTAAATTGAAGATTCTAAGGGCTCGTTTTTAGTACGAAATTGTTAAATATTGCACAAGCATTATGCGCCTTACGCATTGGGGAGCATTGAAAAATGCTTTATACTCCAGCATTTAAGGCGTATAGGGGGAAATAACCCAATGCATTGATGAACCCTTATTTCCAATGCTGGGAAAGATGAGGTAGTGAGGAACGACAGAGCTCATTGCTGATATGTAAGAATTGTGCCA
>JAJZLW010000068.1 GCA_021850505.1 Thermoplasmata archaeon | reverse complement strand
CTTGCTCGAACCTGTGCTGTCGTCCTTTGCAGATGAAAATACATGCATTATACCTTCGTGCAGGTAACCCAGTTTTTCTGGAATTGAGTTTTCATCACCGTCGCCTGAACCAGCACGATTGGCGTAAATGACCTTTATTCCAAGATCATCAGCAATGGAAAGAAACTCTTCCAATGTTCCGTCGTAGAATATTGAGAGGTGGCTTTCAAAGAAATCAGTTCCGGCTATCCAGTATATTCTGAACTTTTTCAACAAGTCTCCCATGGTTTTTTTTGCCAAACTATCCTCTGTCATAGATATATATTACAACATCGGTTAAGGTCTTTTTATTTATCAATCAACCATCTGAAGCGGAATCAAGTATTTCTATACGGAATGAGAAAAATTTTGGGAAGCGAAGACCCTGAAATATTTTTGCCTGGCATAATTTATCACATGTGCACACTACGAAACTTAAAATAAAATGTAAGATCATAAGCAATTTTAGTCAACGCTGCAGTAATAAATATGCCGGATGGAAAAACTTCGAACAGAATACCAGCCAACCCTGGGCCAGGTACCTGACCAGCGTTCCTATAGGCCAGGAAAGATGAGTTTCCACCGACTCTCGACTCCTCAGGAATTATGGTATTCACAAAGCTATCTCTCGCAGGAACATCCATCTGGCTTGTAGACTGGCGGATGAATAGCAGTGCCTCGCTCCAGATGAGAAAGTGAAAAACTGGTATAAAAAAGAGGAAAATGTTGCTTATAACATGTGTATAAACCATTGTGCGCACTAGACCTATTGACGATGAAAGGTAGCCGGATATTATAATAGACCCTGCTGTTATTATGTTAACGCCAATAAATATCAGACCTGCCTGCGAGAGCGTTACATGATAAACCACCTCGAACCAGAGTGTAATTATTGAGGTATTTACGAGACCTCCACCAACCGAATCAACAAAAAACAGTGAGCTCAGGGTATGGATTTTTCTTTTTGTCTCGGAATTTGCCTTTACTTGAGTATCTGCCCGGTTCAGGGCGGGAAATTTGAGCACACTGTAAATTGCGACCTGAGCGATGGCCAGTCCAAGTACTGTTATGAATATCAACCTGAAATTCTGGGTTTCAGTCAGGTAAAGGAACGCTGAGGCAGCAGCACCAGAACCATAGGAAAGAAAGTTATAGAGAGAAAAAGCAAAATTCTTCGCCCTCTGATCCCTTTCAACCATGCCTATTGTATATTGCTCTAGAGACTGATTGGTCGCCATATCTTTTCCTGAAAGAGAGATAGCCCCTATGACAAGAGCAGCTATAAGCCCCGGAAGGGTTTCATAAATGTATAGAAATGCAAGCGAGACCACCAGGAGAAAACCCATCAAGAGAAGCTTCTTCTTTATATCTATCTTCAGCAGCGAATAGAAATAAATGTAGAAAGTCGAGACACCAATTGCAACCAAAAGCACAAGAGAAACATCCAGTGGATCGTAGCCCAGGTAGGTGAGAAAAAACGGTATTGAAATAGAAAGTGACATGAAGATGAACGTTCTGATAGATTTAGTTACAGAGAGTAAAATATCTTCTGATTTGATCAACAGATCATTATATCCCTGATTCCTATATTTTTTCCCTCAAACACTGGTTCAAATAAAATCTCTTAACACTGCAAAATCAAACATCTATATCATGAAAAACCTGCATCTAAAATTGTTTAAGATCAGACCATGGATGCCAAGATTCTAACTTCCTGTTCTACGTTTAGAAAAATACAGAACACTCTGAACGTTTAAAACATGGGTTACCAATAATGCATGGTATAACTAACACGCTGGTAAGACTCTGCAAACGCAGGATGTATAATACTATCCGATCAGTGTTCCATTTGTCTTATCAGAAGAGCAGATCCTGTCGTATTCTTTGATATCGTCTCCCTTTATCACATAAATTTTAATTCCAGACCTCTTTGCAATAACAAGTGATGTAAGATCCATAAAGACACTTGGTCCAGCTCCGACCGAAGAAACTATGCTCTTTTCTATGGCCTCCTCGTATGTAAGGTTCGAATGCTTTCTAGCACTCTTGTTCTTTGCTGGATCCGAGTCGTATACACCATCCACCGATGTTCCATTTATCAGTATTCTTGATCCGATACGTTCAGCAAGAAGTGCAGCGACAGTGTCGGTGGTGTGACCAGGCTCCGTCCCGCCCATAACAACGCATCCGTAAAGGGCGATCATCTCAGCTGCATCATTGACCGTTGTGGGTATCTTGGTATTCACATTGTCAAGAAAGGATGTGAAAGCGAGAGCGTTCATTCTGGTAGCGTATATCCCAATCTCATCCAGAACATTTTCATTGACTTTCTGCGGTCTTAGCGCTGAAATATATGATCTTGCCAGTTTTCCTCCGCCAACCACAATACCGATCTGGTAATTTTTTCTCAGTTCTGTAACCACCATGGAGAGTTCCCTGATGAAATCAATCCTGAGTGGGTTATCTGTGAAAACTGAGCCTCCGAGTGAAATAACAAGTTTTTCCATTAGTTATATCGGGTTAAGATTAAATACGATTATAAATTTTCCACACGAATGCCTACTGACGAATCACAAATGAGAAGATACGAATTCAAAAAAGCTCTGCAGGAGCTTGAAAACCTTAAAGGAAGGGGCACGGAACTCATATCCCTTTACGTACCGCCAGGTAAACAGATTTCCGATGTAGTGCAGTATCTGCGGGAGGAATTTTCAACATCTTCTAACATCAAATCAAAGTCTACGAGAAAAAACGTCCTCGCTGCAATTGAATCAATCATGTCCAGACTAAAGTACTACAAAGCTCCGCCTGAATCCGGACTTGTCTTTTTCGTGGGTCATGTTTCCACCAGGGGAGACCAGACTGAAATGTATACGAAAATCATTGAGCCTCCGGAGCCGATACAGACTTTTATGTACAAATGTGATTCCATGTTTCACACTGAACAGCTGAGATTGCAGCTTCAGGAGAAAGAGATATACGGTCTCATAGTCATAGACAGGAAAGAGGCGACAATCGGATTCCTGAATGGCACAAACATACAGGTTGTTGCAAATGAGCAGTCCCTTGTTCCAAGCAAGCATCATCAGGGTGGTCAGTCATCGAGGCGATATGAAAGGCTGATTGAAATTGCTGCACATGAATATTTCAAAAAAATCGGGGAAATAGTGAACAATTCATTTGTGCCAATAATCAAGGATATCAAGGCAGTTTTTATAGGCGGCCCTGGATCTACCAAGGATTTCTTCTTCGAAAGGGATTATCTCAGAAATGAGGTAAAACAGAAAGTAAAGGAGTTATTCGATATCGGGTATACAGATGAAACAGGATTGAGGGAATTAGTCGAAAAGGCAGCAGGTACCGTAAAAGACATGAAAATATCAAGGGAAAAGGATCTGATGAACAGGTTCATGCTTGAAATCAAGAAGAATGATGGAGGTTTGGGAGTTTATGGAATACCTGCGATACTTGCTGCACTTGAACAGAAGAGCCTTGACATTCTTCTATTATCAGAGGGCATCGATATGTACAGAGTTGAATATACGTGCCCGAGCTGTTCAAATCACGCGGTTTTATACAGACAAAACAAAGATGACATACCGTGCCCGAAATGCGGTGCGACTATGCAGGCCACGCAATCTGAGGACCTTGTTGAGACATTCTACAGGATGGCGGAAGAATCTGGCACAACCGTGGAGCTGATTTCCGAGGAAAGCGATGAGGGAAAGCTGCTTAAGAAGGCGTTTGGTGGAGCTGCTGGCATACTGAGATACGCTGCTGGTGCTACAGTTCCGCATTGAGAAAATTAAAATTAGATATGTTTTGATTGGGATAAATCAACAACCAGAACGTCTTCCATGGATTTTATGCCCTTTATGGAGACGACATACCTTCCTTCCTTATCCCTTTCCAGTGTTTGGATGACTGCATCCTCCGTTGGTTCAACAAGCAGGTTTGTCACCTCTCCAGTATCCAGGTTAAGGACAAGATTGTCAAGTTTGCCCACAACCTGGCCGGTTGTGGTAACAACTGATTTTCCGATTATGTCGGTTGTAAATTTTTTAAGATCTACCAAGAAACCTCACCTTACTTATTGATACAGACCAAGTTCTTCAACCTGCCGCTTCTTTTCCTGTACTGTTTTTCCCATTTCCTGTGCAATATTCTTGTAGAACTTCAGGACATTGTCATCAACGGAAGGTCTTATGGATTTCAATGCATCAATGAAATTCTTCTGCGAGACCTGCGATGCATCTGGATTCTCCCTGTATGCCATCATTCCAGCTTCCCTGCAGAGGTTCTCGAGATCAGCGCCTACATAACCCTCTGTGCGCTCTCCAATTTCTTCCAGGTTGACGTCTTTTGCCAGGGGCATTGACTTTGTATGCACCTCAAGAATCTTGACCCTACTCTCCTTATCGGGCGCAGGTATGTAGATCATCTTGTCAAATCTCCCTGATCTAACGAGAGCGCTGTCCAGTATATCCGGCCTGTTTGTGGCCGCTATGACAACAACTCCCTGAAGCGTCTCTATTCCGTCGAGAGACGTGAGGAGCTGGTTAACCATCCTTTCAGTAACACCTGAATCCCCGAAAGTGCCTCTTCGTGGTGCAATCGAGTCAATCTCATCCAGGAAAACGATAGAAGGGGCAACCTGTTTTGCCTTCTTGAATATCTCCCTGATCGCCTTTTCGCTCTCCCCAACCCATTTACTTAAGACCTCAGGTCCCTTTACAGAAATGAAATTGGCCTTGCTTTCCGTTGCAACTGCCTTTGCAAGAAGGGTCTTACCGACACCTGGCGGACCATACAGGATGAATCCCTTGGAAGGTCTGATTCCAAGTTTCTTGAACACATCAGGCTTAAGAAGCGGGAGCTCGACAGCTTCCCTCAATTCGTTCTTGACCTCATTTAAACCCCCGATATCAGTCCATTTTACATTCGGTATCTCGGCTGTGACCTCACGAAGGCTGCTGGGTTCAATCAGCTTCAGTGCATCCATGAAATCCTCTTTCCTGACCGCCATCTTTTCCAGGATCTCAGCGGGAATGGGCTTGTCAAGGTCAATTTCAGGAAGATACCGTCTTAGAGCATTCATTGCAGATTCCCTCGCAAGGGCCGCGAGATCTGCTCCTACGAAACCGTATGTGTATTCGGATATCTCGTCCAGGAACTCACCCTTTTCCTGCTCTGACATGCCCATAGGCATACCCCTTGTATGTATCGCAAGTATCTCTTTCCTGCCGTTCTTGTCAGGAACACCAATGTTGATTTCCCTGTCAAATCTGCCAGGTCTCCTCAGCGCTGGATCAACAGCATCTATCCTGTTGCTTGCGCCAATAACGATGACATGCCCCCTCTCCTTAAGTCCATCCATCAGTGTCAGCAGCTGTGCGACGACCCTTCTCTCGACCTCGCCCTGGACCTCCTCTCTTTTAGGGGCGATTGAGTCTATTTCATCTATGAATATTATGGAAGGTGCAGATTCCTCCGCTTTCATGAATATTTCACGCAGCTTCTGCTCGCTCTGGCCATAATACTTGCTCATTATTTCTGGCCCGTTTATTGAATAGAAGTTTGCGCCGCTTTCATTTGCCACAGCTCTAGCAATAAGTGTCTTACCTGTTCCTGGAGGGCCATAAAGTAGAACGCCCTTCGGGGGGTGGATCCCGAGTCTTTCAAAGAGCTCTGGGTGCTTGAGGGGGAGTTCTATTATTTCCCTTACTTTGCCCAGCTGATCTCTCAATCCACCTATATCCTCGTAGCTGATCCTTGAAACATCCTCAAGAACTTCGGAAGCAGGTTCCTCCCTTATCTCTATCTTTGTTGTCTCACCGACCTCGATCGGTATTTTTGGGGGAAGTGTTTTAACGACCTTGAATAGAAGCCCGGAATGGCCCGCAAGCGTCAGGCCCGGTACGCTGATATTATCCTGCTCGATCATCGGCCTTCGGATAAGTGCCTTCTGAACAAACTCCTCAATGCCCTCACCAAACTTCAATCTCTGATCTTTTCTGATAATCGGGGCAAGAGTGACCCTTTTTGCTTCTTCAGCAATGACTCTTCTGACCTTTACCTTGTCTCCAATGGAAGCACCGCAGTTGTTCCTCATTACACTGTCAATTCTAACAATGCCTCGGTTCTCGTCCTCTGGTCTTGCACGGTAAACTCTGCCGACTGTTTTCTTTACCTTTTCTATCTCTACAACATCACCAATCTCTGCTCCGAGAGACATCCTTGATTCTTCGTCAAGCCTTACCCTGGACATGCCTGGATCAGTTGAATTAGCCTCTGCCACTCTTAAGGTAATGTCATTATTGCTTGGCATACTTATAGACAGTAAAGGAGGGTATTTTAAAATATTGAGACAATTTTAGGAATTATTTGGATTCTGTAGCTAGGGATTCGCCAAATTTCTTCCTGAATTTCTTGATTTTAGGGGAAATGACGAACATGCAATACGGCTGGCTCGAATTTCTTTCGAAGTATCTTTCATGATAGGATTCAGCAGGATAGAAATTTGTGAACTTTTCCACCTGTGTTACGATTTGTTTCTTGAATTCACCACTGTTATTGAGTTCCTGTATCTTTTTCAGAGCCTTTTCCTTCTGTTGATCGTCAATATAGAAAACTGCGGAGCGGTATTGCGGCCCAACGTCGTTACCCTGCCTGTTCAACGTTGTTGGATCATGCGTGTAAAAAAATATCTCAAGAAGATCATCATATGATATCTCGTCTGAATCAAACTTTATCCTTACGGACTCAGCATGACCGGAGGTCCCTGTGCATACGTCATCGTATGACGGGTTTTCAATATGTCCTCCAGAATAGCCTGATTTCACCTCAACAACACCCTTGACTTCGTTGAATATTGCTTCTGAACACCAGAAACATCCGCTAGCAAACACTGCAGTCTCAAGATTTTCACTCATATTCTATGCCACCTTTATGAACTTGTATCACAATCACTTTAATATTTATATATACAACAAATTTAGACATTTCTATCAAAGTAGCCTTATATCCGTCTGCGGATTTCTCTTTCGTTTCCATAATTACAAACAAGAACAAATCCAGAATCCTGTCGCCATTCTGATTCTCTTGAAATTGAAAGAATGATTATTCAGGCAGGTATGATCGCTCCAGCAACCTGATATAAGAATAACCAACTCTCCGAAAAATACAGGAAGGCATTATTGGAAGCTATGAAAATTATCCAATCAGGTTTCCATTTGGGTCCAGAAAGAATGTAACGATTTTGCCGCCAGATCCAGACTGCTTTATCTTAACGTAGCTGCATGCCGAATATTCTATCTCAAATTCCCTTCCAATTGACCTGAATCTGTCAAATGTCAATAGTAAAACGGATACTTCCATACTTTCGCCGAGCTTCGGCTTTATCATATAAGTTCCAGTTTCAGGATCATAAATTCTTGCATAGTCGTGGATTACGACTTTTGTCGAATTAATGTCGTCTCTTCGGAATGAATTAGGAATGACAAGTAGATATTTCGAATTATACACCGATAAAGCCGGATCTTTTGAAGGCAGGCCCGCATAGTCATTCGAAAAAGTTGAATGGTGGCATTCTTCACATAGTGTTATCAGGTTCCTGAAAGAATCTGATCCCCCATCCTTTCTTGGAATTATATGATGAACCTGGACTGAAAGATGGATGGAATGTGACGGGTTGTCTTTAGGAATATCGGAGAAAGTTGATTTTCCGCATGATCTGCAGGAATAACCATCTCTGACAAGAACCGCCTCGGAAATTCTTTTCCACGGGATTCCTGTCACCTTTTTATCTCCAACAGGATCAAAATCAGATGCACTCTCAAAACCAAAGTGCCTCCCGATTTGATCGATGACAGCTGGAGAAAGTCTTGGTATTTCTGAATATATGTTTGGTATTCTCATTATTGTCCCGGAAGAGAAGCAAAAAATGCCTTTCCTCTCTCTCTGAAAGCGTTTGAGGCGGTGGGAGAGCTGTCCTTAACAATATTTCCTGAAATGTAGAAATCCGATTCTGTCTCAAGGAATTCCTTCAATAATTTTTCATCCAGTGTCATGACCAGTATGCTTGGCCCTGTATCTGCGGTGAAATACAAGCCTGGATTTTTTTTCCTGAAAGATATGATTCTTTCTATTAGTGAAAGTGATTCCTCAGTTTGAAGAACCCTGCCAGCTGACATAAGAAGTGAGTTCAGGTTCAGCATTTCCTCCTCTGCACGTATCAGTAGGTCTTCAAGAGCAAAGGAACGATCAATTATCTCCTTGAAGCGGGCAAACTTGTTCTGTACCCAGGGAATATACTGTGGTGACTTGACCGATAATTCATGCATCTGATTTGTAGAATAGTCGGCAAACTTTGGGAACATTGCAATACTGATTTTAGATAAATCAATCTTAATCTCATGCGCCAGGCATTTTAGTTCCTGAATGCCCGGGTACGAGATCCAGGTGGAAAGGCCTGGGAAGACTGATCTTGTGCCGGAACCGGAAACAAACTTTGCAAACCTGGATGCAAGCATTGAATGGGCTTTAACATTATAGCCGAAGATATTAGATACAAGAGCACTTGAAACAGCAGCGGCAACCGCAGAGGACTCGCTCAATCCTTTTGCTCTGACATACCTCCTTTCCCTTTCAATGTAGAAAGTGAAATAACCGTTTACACCGCAGATGGATCTGAATTTGTCAAGTGCTATCTTCGCAGACTCGCTCCTTTCAGGATTAAATCTGGAGTCAAGGTATACAACGTCTGACTTGCCCGACTTATTATAGAGGCAGTATGCCCTTGCAATGGAAAAGTCTGTCAGGATTGACATCGACGGGGTATAAGCAATCCTTGAATTCCTATCATAATAGCCGATAAACTTCTCAATTGCCTTACTGGGATAACCGGAACCAAATGTAATTCTACCATCCTCTGGGTCTGGCACGGGCATATCCTCTTCGTGAATTATTCCCATTTCGTTCAGTTCTGAATAGATCATTGAACCTTTCTGATTTAGATCAGATATGAAATCAGGATCCAACAAAATCAGCCACCATTTTCATAAGTCTTTCCTTTGTATTGTCATATGAAATATTGTCAATGATTTCAATATTGTTTGCCTTTGAAGCGTCGATAGAATAACTCATAATAGTCCTGTATTCATATAGATGTTCGATAAGTCGCTTGCCAGACGATCCGGGATGCGTAAATTCCTCTCTTTCGCCAAGCCTTTTCTCATGTATGCCACTGTCAGAAATGTAAATATAAACTGGCAATAGTAGATCCCTAGGTATATCTGAAAAATAGGCGGGCTCAAAGTAGAGCGTCTCAATGATCATGCTTTCCCCATTTTTAATCGCCCGGTCAATAATCGCTCTTATACCTTTCCAGACGAATTTTGCCTGCTCTTTGTATCCTCTAATGATATTGTCAACAGTCATATCACCAAAGTATTTCCAGGAATCATAAACGCTGTATCCAAGGACATCACCGCTTTCATTCTTGTAGGCCCTCAGGAATTCACGCAGATAGTCCCCTGAAAGAACTATATTTATGCCATTTGATGCTGCTATTGAACCAGAAAGTGAAGTTTTTCCAACCCCTGGCACTCCGCCTATTAGTACTATCTTTGATTTTTCAGGCAATTTACCCCCACTCCTTTAGAAGATCCCTCGTATCAATTATACTCGTTATGCGCGATAGGACATCGAGGGATTCATAAAAAATTCTTTCAGATTCAGAAGAACATGCGTCAGAAACAATTATAGGGGTCACGGGCAATTTAAAAGACCCAAAGACAGAACCAATTATGTCGGTCTCCAACCAGTTTCCGCAAATGAGTATATTTTTTCTGTGGGTTTCAGATATTGAAGTTTTCAGATCGCTCAATGAGAAAGCGTCAAAACCTGTATATTGATATCTTTGCGATGGCAGCTTTGAAAGGATTTTTGTGTATCTTGTTATGAATTCATCATCGTATCTGGACTTAAATCTTTGAGTTTCGACATTTGATTCCTTTTTATTTGTAAATCCCTTTAAAGTTTCATCTCGCCCTGAAGCAATAAATACGGGAATTGAAAGTTTTGAGATTACCTCGGCGAGATATTCAAATGCTGTCACCACCTCAAATTTAGTAAATATTTTGATAAAACGATCTAACGACGGATTTAGAACAACGATTGCGCAACTAGACTCTTCTGGTATATTTGTATGATCCACCATTTCCTATATCAAATCAAAGTCTAAATAGCTCATGTTGGAGTTATAAACAAAGTAGTTTATCTATGGGATTTTACTCTATCATTTAATTTATAAAAATCGTCGTCCAGGAATGCCCGTTTGCATCTTTCGATGAACGTATTCACTATATATCTGCTAAGTTAAAGTCTAAATCGAGTTACCACAAAACAATAAGTTTTTCAGCCATTTTGAACCTAATGAGGAGTTGAGAAAGTTATGTTTAATAACTTTTGTTTTTAGGCATAGGTCAGCACATTAACAAGCGATGTGTAAGTAAGGTCTTGTGATGAATACGAAATATAAGGCATCGGTTAAGGAGATAGCGTTTCATAGAAGGAAATTGAAGCAAAACGATCACTCCCTCATCTTCTGGATGATCTGATTTAAAGAAATATGAAAGAATACAAGATTAACTCTCTTATAAAATACCCCTGATTGAATGTAATTTTACCCAATCTCCTCCAATGCTTATGAAACAAAAAAGGGACAATTATAAGATGAGGCATTTGACATAGCGGATTAAACTATTGAGAAGTTTGGGAAAGCCTTTAGTTTCAGCTCATTAAATAACCTTAAATAAAGTTATTAACTGAATTTAATTTTAAGCCTCGTTTGCCTATATCTCCGGTCATTCAAATCGTGTAACGGATATAACTCTTCGCTCTAAAGGGAAATGTAGACTTTTAAAATATCAAAGAATTATACCCCTATTACAAAGCGGAGGTTGTCGAGCTTGGTCAAAGGCGATGGATTCAGAGTCCATTTCCGTAGGGATTCGCCGGTTCAAATCCGGCCCTCCGCACTACAAGAGGCATAGCTTGGCAATGCCAAGTCGCAGGAGAATTGCTGAATTAAAGGCAGGTCTGACTAAATATAGAATTATAAGAGATAGGCGAATTATCAGAGGACTTTCAAACATTTGATCTTTGAATATGCCTGACATGCTATAAGGCACAATTACAGAATATTGTCAATGCAGGGCGAATCCAATCTTAATAGAAAGATATGCGAGTAATGAAACGAAAAATACACGTGGATAAACACTTCTGTCCCCAACTACAATCTCCTGTGTGGTATTTTATCATTTTATGAAGTCTAAGTCATCTTAAATTATACATGGATAAACCTGAATCCCAATCATTCACAATTGGACAACTACCAGCAGCCTTTTCTTTGATGAGATATTTCCCGCAAAATGTTAATCATCAACCTGCATTCATTGCTCAGTTAGAGGTTTTCCTTGATATTAGTCCCGTATGATATGAAAGGTAGTTTTGTGCATAGGCGCATGAGAACCTCAAGATTAATGAATAATATCGAATTGTATAATCTTGGAAATTAAGTAACACGTTAATAAGAATCACGTTAAAAGCTATGATTCTCCTCCACAATTCAAAGCTGGTGCGATAGTTATAATGGAAAGAAGGGACAACAGATGGCATTCCTGGATATGGTGTTCCGATTTAGATGGCAGAAGTGCTTGGATTCCTGAACAGTTTCTCTCTTTTTATGTTAATAGCAGGGCTATTTTGAATACTGATTACGATTCTACTGAACTAACTGTCGAGATTGGTGAAACTGTTATTGGAATTAGAATTCTAGACGGGTGGATCTGGTGTAGGAACAATGTGTGTAAGGAGGGCTGGGTACCTGAAGATAATCTTGAACCAGATTTGTATTGACAGAAGGAATGAAGATTTAGCGCAGATTCAGGCTGCGAAAAAGAGAACAAGAAGTAAAATATTCAATCCATGCTCTCACCGACCTTGATAATTCTTGGGGGGTCATTGACCTGTTTCTCCTGTTATTAAAATTACGAGAAGGATGCTTTCCTTAAACTCAACCAACTTTGAATACCTTTAATTACCCTTTTAAATGCAGAATACCGTTGCAGAGGCTTTAAGATAGGATAAAGGTGATGGATTGGGGTCAAACATTTTTACTGTTTAATTGGTATTCTTGTAATTTCCTTGAGCCCATCAAAGTCTGTATCGTCAGTTATAATTTTAGATATGTTTCGTTCAATGGCACATGAAAGGTGAATTGAATCTCTCGGTTTCAAATTATATTTTTCCCGGATAACCTGACTCCTCCTAATTATTTCATCATCTACCGGTACAAATCTTAAAAATGGAAAATTAAGGAATCTCTTTCCAACCTCAATAGAATCGGTCTTCCCAAAGATCCTTTCGACTACATAACTGAGCTCATCCCAAGTCAAGGTTGATGTATAAGCTTGAATATTTTTACCTTCAATCTCCGATAGGATTTCCCTGGCAGTTTCAGATTCTTTTATATCATTGTATAGAACAGGATATAGGAAAACATCGGAA